>DASWHT010000462.1:0-5857 GCA_036398075.1 Binatia bacterium
GGAAGGCGGAGGCAGCGGCTATCTGCATTAGCCGGAGGCGGCGGGGAATTTGGTGCTGCGTTTCAGGGAACTCGGCTCGGAGCTCCTCAATTCGGACGTTGAACCTTGGGTACAGACAAGGAAATTTGGTTGAAAACTAAACGGAATTTACCTCTAAGTTTTGTCCTAATTTGTGTTTAGTTCGCATGCACGCATTCGTGACACGCGGAATCCCGTCTTATAGAGGCAATGCCCGGGTTTAGGTGCACACAGAGGCCCTGCATTTACGAGGTAAAAACGAACTGCGACTGCACCCGATTACCATAGGCAATGATAAAATTTTCAACCAAATTTCCTTGTCTGAACCGAACCTTGAACGGAATTTATTTTATTTGTTTGCGCACGATGATGTCTTCGATCAGCTTGTAGCCCTTGTCTTTCAACTCCCCCATTCTTTCATGGCCGACCAGCGTCGTGCGGATCTTTTTGCTCTCCACCGCGTCGATGATCTCCTGCCAGCCGGCCTTGGCGCCTTTGCGCGCCGAGATCGTGCCACCGCCCCGCGCCAAAGCCGCTACGCCGTCTTCGCTCAATATGAAATCGATGTAGAGGGCCGCGGCGTGGGGGTTTTTGGCGCTCTTGGCGATGCCCGTGTGGCTTCCCAGCGATCCCGGCGTCGGATTGGGAAAGACCATCGCGATGGGACACTTCTTTTCGTATTTCATCTGCAAGACCCGCGGCGGATAGACTTCCACGGCGACCTTGGTCTCGCCGCTGCAGAGCAGTTGCACTTGCAGCGTATGGCCGCGCCGCGGCACAGCGCCATTGCGCATCAACGCCTTCATGTACTCCGCCGTCTTTTCTTCGCCCCACTCCATCAGCCAGGCGAACACCGCCTGTTCAGGCTCGTTATCGATGGATATGTCGTTTTTCCATTTCGGGTTGAGCAGGTCTTGATAACCCTTGGGCGCTTCGGCGGGCTTCACCAGATTGGTGTTGTAGGCGATGACCACGAGGGTGTACTCGGCGGTGTACCAACGCCCGTCCTTGTCCCAGAACTGGCTCGGATAATGCTTTTTTTCCGGCGAGTCATAGCGCGCGTGCAGGCCGGATTTCATCAGCTCGCCGATGTTATCGAAGTCGACGCTCACGACATCCGCGGGCAGTTTGCCGACGCGATGCTCCAGGAGAATCCGGTCCAGCCCCTTCGCCCCCTGGAGACGGGAAGCGTCGACCTTTACGAATGGATATTTCTTTTGAAACGCGTTCGAGTATTCCCGAATGGTCTCCAGCCCTTGATTGGAATAGACCACCAGGTTTCCTTCTTTTTTTGCGCCCTCTTCGAGCCGCCGCTGGCGTTCCTTCGCGGGTAATTTGCCAATGCCGGCAAGCGACTCTTCGACGCTGGCTGCCTCGGTGGAAGAAACGAGTGCCATGCCGAGCCAGCTGCCGGCGACGATCGCGCCAATCATTTTGGTGACTTTCATTCGGTCCTCCTCCTTTGTCGCGGTCTATTTATAATACCGGAGCGCTGACGCTGACAAGTCGCCGGATGAACTGGTACGTTGTAATTGGCGTTTGAAAACTCGTTCTCGTGCTTCGAGAGCCTCAGCACGAACGGAAAATCACCGATGATTGCATCCGAGCCACCGTTCATCCTGAGGCTCTCGAAGGGTGAACGGTGGGTATTTCAACAGCCGACCGGCTCACCCTTTCGCCTCATTCTCTAACTGGCGTCTGCCGTAGGCGCCCTGCAGTGTTCGGGTCTTGACGAAACCTGCCATACTACTCTCGTTGCGATATTTGGCCATGTCATATTTCTCGTAGTGCAGGATCTCCTCGAGTCGGCGCCGGGGCGGGGCGGCCACCGGGCTTTTGGCGTAGCCGATGGGAACCAGGTGGTAAATTCTCAGCGGCTCGGGGATCTCGAGCATCGCCTTGAGCATCGTTTCCATATACGGCGAGTTGGCGTCGCTGACATACTGCGACGCGAGACCCAGAGAAGCGGCGGCCAAATGAATCAATAATGTGGCGTTGGCCAGGCCGGTGATAAAATGAGATTCCGCTTTCTCCAACTTGGTCCGGATCGGATAGGCCTCTTTGACCCGCGGGTCACCGAGTATGATGATATGCACGGGCGCATGGCGAAAGCCGTCGCCGGTCATCTTCGCCGTGCCGCGCACGGCCATGTCCATCTCCCGCTTGTCGATCAGCTGCTTCAAATAGATATCCCCGATCTTGTGTCGCGTCTGTCGGTCCCTGACGACGATGAATTCCCAGGGCTGGCCGTTGCCGCCGGACGGCGCCCAGCGCGCGCAGTCAAGAATCGTTTTAACCGTATCGACCGAAACCTCCCGGCTCTCATCGTAGCCGCGGATGCTGCGTCTTTGTTCGACCAGAGCGCGCAAGTCGTCGATCTGCATGATTCAATCCTCCCGCGACGTTTCAGTTTTAAGCCTTATCCCAACGGCTCATGAAGCTGCAAGCAAATGAAACGAGGCTCCATTAGAACCATTAAGCCCGGACGCGTTCGCGGGCACTGTCATGAATGCGACGTGGGAATTTTTTGCGCGTGTGCTATAATCTCACGACTCCATGGACGCCGATTCGATTCCCACTGAAGCTCAACCGACCCCCTCGCTGGTATCGCGCTGGTTCTTCGCCAAGACCGGCTTCCTCAAGCGCTGGCTGAAGTGGTGCCTTTTTTTCCTGATAATCATCGTTTGCGGCATCATCGAGGTCCGCACATCGGTGCTGCAATCATGGCTCTTCACCGCAACCAACAAGCGTCTTTCATTTGAATTGGCCGACGGCCGCAGTTCGAGCATAGCGTTTCCGCGCTCCGCCCCCTTTGATGACCGCAGAGGCTATTCGAAGCTATCCGACTTTCAGTCGCGCCTCGAGAAACAGGGCTACCACGTCAAGCAGCAGGTGCAGCAATCAGAGACTCTCGCCAATCTCATCAGGCATGGCATCGCGCCGCCCTACACCGAGCCGCGGGTAACCGGCATGGTCGTCCACGGCGTCTATGCCAACAACGGCGGCGCGGGCAGCAAGGGCGCCCCGCTGTTTCAATACGCCCAGTCGGAATTCCTGTTCAAAGGGATCAACGACATCCCGCCGCTGTTGGTCAAGACTCTACTTTTTCTGGAAAACCGCGATCTCGACCACCCCGCGGCGTCCTGGCAGAATCCGGTAATCGAGTGGGACCGTATGGTGAAGGCCGTGTTTTATTACATTGGCGCCAAATTTTATCTGCCGGTGCCGGTGCAAGGCGGCAGCACCCTCGCCGTGCAATTGGAAAAATTCCGCCACTCTCCCAACGGCCGCACTGACACGCCGTTGGAAAAATTGCGCCAGCTCGTCGGCGCCAGCCTTAAAGCCTACCGCGCCGGCAAGAACACGCGCGTTTGGCGTGAGCGCATCATCGTGGACTATTTCAACGCCGTGCCGCTGGCCGCCGCGCCCGGTTACGGCGAGATCCACGGCGTCGGCGAGGGGCTCTATGCCTGGTTTGGAACTGAATTGGAAAACGCCCTGAAGGCCATCAAGGAGCCGGGTATTACGGCTGCGAAAGTGGATGCCTATAAACAAGTGCTAACGCTGCTGGTCTCGGTGCGCTCGCCGTCGGCATTTCTGGTCGATGACCGGCCGGGCCTCGACGAAAAAGTCCGCCAGTTCGCCAAGTTGATGGCCCGCGACGGCATCATCGAAAAGCAGCTGGCCGACGCCATTGAGCACACCCCCATCGAATATCTGGGCACGGGGCCGGTTACGCCGCAACCTTCGTCCTACAAGAACAAAGCCGCCAACGCCGTGCGCATCACGACGATGGAGTATCTGGGCATCAACAACGTCTATGACCTCAACCGCCTGCATTTAGACGTGCAAAGCACCATCGACGTGCCGCTACAGCAGAAAGTGACGGACTTTCTCAACAGCCTGGGGAACTCCAAGGTCGTTGAAGCCAAGGGATTGATCGGGGAATACCTGCTCAACTACGCCGACCCGAAAAAGATCGTGTATTCATTCCTGCTCGTGGAACCCACGCCGCAAGGAAACATGGTCCGGGTGCAAGCGGACAATCTCGCCACGCCCTTCGATTTCAACAAGAGCGTCAAGCTCGAGCTCGGCAGCACCGCCAAGCTGCGCACGTTGACGCACTATCTGGAAATCATCGCCGAACTGCACGAGGGGCTTTCCCCTTTGGCTGGCCAAGACCTCGCGCAGGCGGCGAAGGAGGCGCGCGATCCGCTCACCCGTTGGGGCATTGAAACGCTTCAGAGGGACCCCCAAATCACCCTCGAGGCGATTCTGCAAAGCTCCCTGGAGCGGCGTTATTCAGCCAGTCCCGAGGAAATGTTTTTCACCGGCGGCGGACTGCATGACTTCGCCAATTTCGATCCCGATGATAACGGCAAAGTCCTGTCGCTGCGCGAGGCCTTTCAGAGCTCAATCAATCTCGTGTTCATCCGTCTCATGCGCGATATCATAGGCTACCACCGCGCGCGCCTGGCCTATAACGCCGACGACGTGCTCGCCAAGCCGGATCATCCCGAGCGCCGCCGCATGCTCGCGGAGATCGCCGATGAGGAATCGCGCAGCGCATTGCGGCGCTCTTACCACAACTATAAAGGACAGAGCGAGGAAAAGATCATGGCCCGGCTGGTGGGAACTAGGGGCAACGCGGCGCGGCGGCTCGCCATGCTTTTCTTCGCCTGGCGCATCGGCGCCGATGAACAAGCGCTGGCGGCATGGCTCAATAAACACAGCGCGCAGGCCGCGACCGTGGACGCGGCGAGGTTGTTTCGAGCCTACCAGAACCCCAGACTCACCGCGGTGGATTACGCCTATCTGCTCTCCATTCACCCCTTGGACCTCTGGTGCGCGGGGGAATACCGCAAGAATCCAAATCTGTCATGGAACGATCTTCTCGCCGGCAGCCGCAAGGCGCGGCTCGAGGGCTCGTCGTGGCTGCTTAATGCGCGTAACCGCAAAGCCCAGGACTTGCGCTTGCGCATAAAGATAGAAAGAGACGCATTCGCCCGCCTCACGCCTTACTGGCAGAAATTGGGTTTTCCTTTTAAGACTATGGTGCCGTCCTATGCCAGCGCCATTGGCAGCTCCGGCGACCGGCCGGTGGCGCTGGCCGAGCTGGTCGGCATTCTGGTAAATGACGGCGTGCGCCGCCCGGGAACGGCTCTGACCAAGATCCACTTCGCCCCCGGCACGCCCTATGAAACGGTTTTGGAGCGCAATGCGCCCAAAGGCGAAATCGTACTGAACCTGTTTGTGGCGCGCGCGGCGCGCAAAGCGATGGCCGAGGTCGTCGCGCAGGGCACCGCGCGGCGCTTGCATGGGGCATTTAAATACCCCGACGGCAAGCTCATCACGGTGGGCGGAAAAACCGGCTCCGGCGACAACCGAATTCAAACCTTCAACCGGCAAGGCGGTGTGACTTCTTCCCGCGCCACCAACCGCACGGCGACTTTCGTTTTTTACATCGACGAGAGTTACTACGGCGTCGTCACCGCCTACGTCGAGGGCCGGGAGGCTGAAAATTATAAATTTACCAGTGCGCTGCCGGTGACGATTCTAAAGTTGCTGGCGCCGTCGATCATGGAGCATTCGAATAAAAAACCGGCCACGGCTCCACTTCTTCCCGCCAGAGAAAATCTCAACAAAGTAAAAATACGGGACATCAACTTCAAGGCCGCCCTCCCGCGCGGCGAACCAAGCCTGTCAAACTGAACAACCCGGCAGCAAGCTGCGGGGTATCGAGAATCAAGGCACTTCAAGAGCCGAAATCGTAGGGTGGGTAGAGGCGCACAGCGCCGAAACCCACCGCCGATAACGATGGGTTTCGCTTAAGGCTCAA
>DASWHT010000463.1:0-23166 GCA_036398075.1 Binatia bacterium
TCGACGTGGAGCCAGTCGGCGCCGGCCGCTTCCACGGCGTGGATCTCCTCCTTGAGGCGGCTGAAATCGGCGGACAATATGGAAGGCGCGATTTTGATCGCTTGCATTTATTTTACCTTTCTCATGCGCGCGGCAAAAAAACCGTCGGTATTATGGCGGTGCGGCAGCGCGAGGAAATAGCGGCCTCGCGCCATAGACTTGGCTTGCTCGGGAAGATACTCCGCGGCCTCATCCAAAACAAACCCTTGATGGTTTGCCAAAAAATCTTCAATGACGCTTTCGTTTTCCTCGCGGGTCAACGTACAGGTAGAGTAGACAAGAGTGCCGCGCGGCCTCAGAAGACTTGCGGCACGGGTAAGAAAGCGTCTCTGCAACTGCGCCAAGCGTGCGATGTCTTTCTCGCTGCGTTGCCATTTTATTTCGGGATGCGAGCGCAGCGTGCCGAGCCCGCTGCACGGCGCGTCCACCAGGACGCGGTCATAGGGCTCCCGCGCCGTCCGCTGAAACGGCTTATCGAAGTCGGCCACCATCGTCTTGATAGAGCGCAATCCCAGTCGTCCGGCATTCTCGGCAATTTTTTTTAACCCGATGGTGGAAATATCCGTCGCTGTAACTTCGCCGATGTCTCCCATCAACTCCGCGATATGGGTGGTTTTGCCTCCCGGCGCGGCGCAAGCGTCGAGTACGCGCTCACCGGGTTGTGGTCCGAGCAGAAAAGCCACCAGTTGTGAAGCTTCACCCTGTACCTGAAAGCGTCCGCTGTCGAACCCGGGCAACTGACCGACGAGCGAACGCGACTGAAGAATGATTCCTCGCGGCGACCACGGCGCGGGCGCTGCCTCAATTCCATGACGGCGAAAGAGATTGAACAACTCTTCGCTGGTTCCCTTGAGCGCATTGGCCCGCAAGATCAAAGGTGCCGGTTGGTTATTCGCCTTGAGCAGCGCTGTTGTCTCCTCGGCGCCAAAAATTTCAAGCCATTTTTTGACGAGCCATAAGGGGTGAGACCAGTACTCGGCGAAGGCGGCGAGGGATGCGGGCTTGGGGTCCGGCGCGGGAAGCTCCCATTTATCGCGCAGGGCGCTGCGCAGGACCGCGTTGACAAATCCGCCCGCCCTCGCGCGCTCCCGCGCCTTAGCCAGCGCCACGGCTTCGTTGATGATTGCGTAGGCGGGAATCTTGTCGAGAAATCGAAGCTGATAGAGACTCAAACGCAGCAGATTGCGCAGGAACGGATCGGTCTTTTCGAGGGGGCGACGCGTGAGCGTCTTAAGCTCGGCATCCAATCTGCCACGCCAACGCAGCGTGCCGTAGACGAGTTCGGTCAGCAGCCGGCGGTCGCGGTCGTCCAGGGTAGTTCCGTCCTGGGCGTGATGCAACAGGACATCGCCGTAGGCTCTTCGGACATCGACCTTGAGGAGGATTTCAGTCGCAGTTTTGCGCACGCTTGGCTCGCGTGCCTGATCAGAGGCGCTCACCTTTGGCCACCCTCGCCCCTCTTGTGAACTCGACGCCCGAAAGCCTCCGCTTCCCTTCCAGTTGCACTTCTTCGAGGCTCAAGATTCCCGAACCGGTTGCGACCCAAAATCCCTGGCCATCGGCGCGCACAACTTCACCCGGGTTGGTTGCGTCCGGAACGGCAATGATCCGCGCACGGTGAATCTTAAGCAGCTTGCCTTGGCGCCGGGTATAGGCGGAGGGCCAGGGCGTAAAACCGCGAACCCGCCGTTCTATTTGAACCGCCGGTTGGCGCCAGTCGATCAGACCGTCTTCTTTCTTAAGCATGGGTGCGAGAGTCGCAGCCTTCTCGTCTTGTGTCTTGGCTTGCAAAAAACTTTCTTTTAGCAATCGAATTGATTCCAACATGAGCCGCGCGCCCACCGGCGTGAGCTTCGCCTGCAGCGACGCTGTGGTTTCGTCCGGCGCCACCGGCATGGCTTCCTGCAAGTAAACCGGGCCGGCGTCCATTTTTTCCACGAGTTGCATGGTCGTCACGCCGGCTTGTTCATCTCCGTTGATGATCGTCCAGGCAGCGGGCGCCGCGCCGCGGTACTTGGGCAGGAGCGAGTAATGCACGTTGAGACATCCATAAGGAGCCAGATCGAGAACGGTCCTGGGGAGAATCCGGCCGTAAGCAACCACGACGATGATCTGCGGCTTCCAGTTTTTGAGTATTTCCAGAAACGCGGGATCGCGAATTTTTTCCGGCGCCACCACAGGAATCCGGCAGCGTGCGCCGACTCTACGCACCGGCGACGAGGCATTCCGCCGGCCTCTGCCGAAAGGGCGATCAGGTTGCGTGACGATACCTACGACTCTATCGGGACCTTGGACCAGCTGTTCCAGGGTGGCCGCGGCGATCTCCGGAGTCCCCATGAATACGATCGGCCAGATATTGGACATGAAAATCTAAGCGCGCGAAGCGCGGACCGCGATAGGAACAAACAGGCTTGCGGCTAAATCATCACGCGCGGATTTTCCGTCCCCGGCGCGGTGCCATCGCGCAGCATTTTTTTGCGCCTGCGGCGGTAGAGGTCACGCTTCAAACGGCTGATACGGTCGATGAAAAGTTTCCCGTCCAGATGATCGATCTCGTGCTGCAACGCGACGGCCAACAGCCCGTCCGCGCCGATCCTGATTTCCTTTTGATTCTCATCGAATGCGACCACTTCGACTTTAGCCGCCCGCTTCACCTCAGCGGTAAAATCAACGACGCTGAGACATCCTTCTTCCCAGATGACTTCTCCTTCCGCGCGGGTAATGACGGGATTAATCAGTTTGAAAACCTGTTTGCGGGGGTTTTCGTGGTCGACGTCGAGCACGATAACCCGTTGCGATATACCGACCTGAGGAGCGGCCAGGCCAACGCCAGGGGCCGCATACATTGTTTCTATCATATCGGCGATGCATTTTGCCGTTTCGCCGGTGATATTCTTGACCGGTGACGCCACGGTGCTCAACCCTGCATCGGGATATTTCCGGATTTCTAAAAGCGCCATAACATACGAAAATTCATAACATATTGTAGGGATCGACATCAATGTGGAGTCGACAAGCGCGGGACCGAGGCAGAATCGTGCGAGCGTGGCGGGCGAGCTCCAAAAGCATAGTACTCTGCTTGCTTTTCAACAGCAGTTGCCAGCGATAACGGCTGCGCAGCTTCAGAATCGGTGCCGGCGCCGGTCCCAAAATTTCAATTTGTTCGCGCCTTTTTGCATCGCGCGCGAGTTGCGCCCGCAGTCCCTGGGCGAGAATTTTTGCTTTGGCTTCGACTTCATCGGCTTTCGGGCCATCGACACGCAGGCTTACGAGCCGGCAAAACGGCGGGTAGTTAAGCGCCCGGCGAAACTCGATTTCTGCCGCGAAAAAGTTCTCATAGTCATGACGCAGCAAATGCCGCATGGTGTAATGGTCGGGCGCGAAGGTTTGCACGACCACTCGTCCCGGATCGTCCCCGCGCCCTGAACGGCCCGCGACCTGGCTTAACAATTGAAAGGTTCTTTCCGCGGCGCGGAAGTCGGGCAGATTGAGCGACATATCCGCAAGTAGCGCGCCCACCAAGGTGACGCCGCTTACGTCATGGCCTTTGGTGATCATCTGGGTGCCGAGCAGGATATCGATCTCGCCTTTCTCCCAACGCCGAATCAACGCTTCTTGAGAGCCGCGCTTACTCGTGCTGTCACGGTCCATGCGAGC
Organism: Binatia bacterium; assembly: GCA_036398075.1. Taxonomy (GTDB): domain Bacteria; phylum Desulfobacterota; class Binatia; order UBA9968; family UBA9968; genus DATACQ01. The sequence continues at coordinate 3,697 of DASWHT010000463.1, forward strand.
GATGCGCGCGCCGGGCACGAGTTCATGCAGGGCCTGTTCGATCTGCTCGGTACCGGAGCCGACGCCGGCGAGGGCCGGGTTGCCGCACGCCGGACAAACCTCGATGACGGGCCGGCGAAAATTACAATGGTGGCAACACAGGCTTTTGCGCTGCAAGTGCAAGGTCAGCGTCACGCTGCAATAGGCGCAGCGCAGGATTTGGCCGCAATGCCGGCACTGCAAAAAATTGGCGAAGCCGCGTCGGTTGAGGAAGATCAGGCTCTGGCGCGACCGAGCGTAATTTTCGCTCAGCGCATCGGCCAGCTCTCGGGAGATGAGCCGGTGCGCGCCGGAATCATCACGCGTGGATTTTTTCGCTTGCGCGCGCAGATCAACAAGTTCGATTTTCGGCAGCGGGCGTGATTGCACGCGCTCGGGCATCTCCAACAACCGGTAGCGCCCCGAGCGACAATTCTCATAGCTCTCCATCGCCGGGGTGGCGGAACCAAGAATTACCGGGCAAGCGAGATACTTAGCGCGGACCACGGCGACATCGCGGCCATTGTAGCGCAGCCCCTCCTCCTGCTTGTACGAAGGATCATGTTCTTCATCGACGATGACAAGCCCGAGACGCGGCAGCGGGGCGAAAACGGCCGAGCGCGCGCCGATCACTACGTCGGCGGCGCCGCGCGCTATGCGCCACCATTGGGACCAGCGTTCCGCGCCGGTGAGTGCGCTGTGCAGGACGCCGACGCGCCCGGGGAAACGCGCGCCTAGACGGTCGATCAACTGCGGTGTCAAGGAAATCTCGGGTATTAGAATGAGACTCTGGCGACCTGCTTGGCGCGCCCGCTCCATAGCGCGGAGGTAGACTTCGGTTTTGCCGCTTCCCGTGACGCCGTGCAGCAAAAAGACTTCAAAGCCGCCCTGCCGGCGTCGCTCTTCGATGGCGGCAAGAGCCGACTGTTGCTCAGGAGTTAAAGTGAAAGCCGTCGGGATTACCGAGCGTTCCGCCGATAGTTCACCGACGTGGACCGGATTTCGTCGGCGCAGGCCCGGTATTCGTTCATGTATGGCTACGGCGCCGCGAGAATGAAGCCGTTCAAGAGCCGAGTGGACGTTTCCCGATGAGATCCGCCGCGTCAAAGTCTTGACGTTCATGCCACTCTCTTTTTGACGTAACAGGCGGAGGATCTCCTGTTCCAACGGGTCGTTGGGGGCAATCACTTCCGGCAGTAATACGACCTTGCGCTGACTTTCTCGGCGTAACGGCGGCGGCAAAATTGCCGCCAATACCTCGCCCAATGTGGCCAGGTAATAATGCGCGACCCACTGGCTCAAGAGCAATAGCGTCTGATCGAGGACCGGAGCCTCATCCGGCAGCGACTGAATTGGCCTCGTTTGAAGCAGCGAGGTGGTCTGAAGCAGCTCCAGAACTACGCCTGTAACCTTCCGTTTTCCCAACGGGATCAAAACACGCATGCCAACGGCAATGCTATCTCGCAGGTTGTCGGGGACGGAATAGATCAAGGGTTGGCCGAGCGGCGAAGGGATGATAACCCGTGCAAAATTTATCGCCGAACTGTTCATGTTTGGACCATTAGTGACCTCGTCGGCCAAACGCAAATGGGCCGTAGGACCAAAGGCACGCCGAGAATCGTGACGCGCTAAGACCGCTTATGGAAATATATGACAGCGCAAGGCATTTTTTTCCCCGTTCCCAAGTCACCGTAGCTCCTTTTATTGCAAGTCTAAGGGAAATGATTTCTAGATTTATTTGGCAACGATATTGCTTCCGGTTAAAAACACACGGCGGGCTGCCGATAATCATAATTAAGCACAACTAAATATAATTCAAATTAACTTGATATGGTGGTTTCGCTTTATATAGACGGTTTGCCAGTTTTGACAGCGGGTCGCGGCCTCAGACGGCAATGATTAATTCTAATAACGTGAAACGGCTTCGCGAAGCCAGGATGATTAGCAAGGCTGAGTGCGCGCGCATTGCAGGTATATCACCCGTAACCCTGGATCGCATCGAGAGAGGCATGGCTTGCAGAATGGCGACCAAAAGAAAAATCACCCTGGCTCTTGGATTGAAGATATCCGAGAATAACAAGGTCTTTAAGCAGTAATTATGGCCTCACTTCTAAACAAACTTAGCCTCGGCTTTCTAGGCTCGATGGGTCAGAAGGACGGTTTCGTCGCCTTCGACATCGGTTCGAGCTCAGTAAAAATGGTCGAGGCGGTGCCCGAGAAAAATGGTTGGCGGCTGCTAAAGGCCGGAAGCGTCGGGCTTCCTGCCGGCGCCGTGCAGAATAACATGATTGTCGACAGCGGCGCAGTGGTCAAAGCGCTCAAGGGTCTGATTCATGATAACGGGGTGACTGCGACCAAAGTGATCGCGGTGGTTCCTGGCCGCTCGGTGATCATGAAAAAACTCGAGTTGCCGGCGCAGAAGGAAGACGAGCTGGACGCCAACGTCGAATTTGAGGCGAACAAGATCATTCCGGAGAACCTGGAGAACGTCAATCTTGACTACCAGGTCGTCAATTACCTCGAAGGCGGCAGCAAGATCGAAGTGCTGCTGGTCGCCGTGCGCAAAGAGATCGTTGAAAGCTATACTGAGGTCATCGTGCAGGCGGGGCTTGAGCCGGCCGTGATGGATGTCGATTACTTTGCGATGGAAAGTATGTACGAATCTAACTACGAGCCGCAAGCGCCCGGCGAAATCATCGGGCTCATTCACATCGGCGCCCGTTACACGAGTATCAATGTATTGAGCAGTGGTGTCTCCACGTTTACCGGCGACCTACCGGTGGGGGGGGAAGAATTTACCGACAGCCTGCGCCGCAGCCTCCAGCTTTCCGCCGAAGCGGCTGAGACGCTCAAGATCACCGGCATGCTGGAGGGCCAAGAATACGCCGAACTCGAGGAAGTCCTGCGGCCCACGTGCGAGTCGCTGGCGGAAGATATCCGCCGCACCCTGAGTTTATATGGCGCCATCGCCTCGGAAGAAGGAATTCGGACCATATATCTCAGCGGCGGCGGCGCTCAATTGCGTGGTCTCAGCGGCGTACTTGAAGAAAAGCTTGGGGTCCCGGTGAAGATTGCCGATCCCTTCCGCGGATTCAAGCTGGATAAGCATGTCGACCTGGCATATTTGCAAGAATCGGCTTCCCAGTTCGGCGTGGGCGTGGGATTGGCCATTCGGAGGCCCGGAGACAAATGATTCGCATAAACCTTCTGCCAGTCAAAGAAATCAAAGCAGAGGTCAGCCGGCGCCGCGAGCTGACACTGGGCACCCTATGCCTCGGCGCCACCTTAGCCGTTATTGCCGGGCTTTATGTCGTGCAGTACGGCCGCGTATCCGCCTTGGAGAACGAACTCACCGCTCTGCGCACGGAACTGACAACGCTCAACGGACAGGCCAAATCCGTCACCGATCTGGAAAACAAGATTAGAGAAGTCAAAGGTAAGCACCAGGTCATTGAGGAAATCAATAAGAAAAAAGCCGGTCCGGTGCGGGTGATGCAGAGCCTTTCCGCCGCCATGCCTGGCGCTCTATGGCTGACCCAATTCAAGGAAACCGGCGGCAACCTCTCGATTACCGGAGTGGCCGCCGATAACCAGACCATTGCGGAGTTTCTCACGTCGCTCGGCAGCCATGCCTACTTCCAAAACACCGAGTTGGTTGAAACCACCCAAACGGACCAGGCTGGTCTGCCGCCGCGGCGTTTCCTGATCAAATCCAAACTTCTCTATCAACCCGTACTGGCGCATACCGACACGGACAAAACTCCAGCCAAAGCGGCGATGGTCACTAAGGATTAGCCGAGCGAATCGCCATGAACAATTTTTTAGATCGAATTCTAAGCCGTCCACGTACGCAGAAGATCGGCATATTGGTGGGGGCGATTGTTTTGTTGCTGGCCGCCGGCTTTTTTTACGTTTATCAGCCCAGCGCCGATCAAATCACCCGATTGACCGAAGACGCGGATAAAGTTCGGCAAGAGCGTGACAAGAAGCAAAAGATCGCGGCCAATTTCGCCAAGCTCAAACGCGATCTCGACGAGTGGGACGCCAAACTCAAAATGGTGGTCGCGCAACTTCCGGACAGCCGCGAAATTCCCGACCTGTTGAGCACTATCTCCACCAAGGCGCGGGAATCCGGGCTGGAGATAATTCTGTTTCGCCCCAGGCCGGAAAATTTAAAGGATTTTTACGCAGAAATCCCGGTGGATATCGTCGTGCGCGGCGGATTCATTAGCGCCGTGACTTTTTTCGATGAAGTAGGCAAGTTTAACCGGCTGGTGAACATCGACAACATCGATTTCAAAAATCCTAAAATTAGCGGCGACCAGGTAGGTCTCGAGATTTCAACATTGGCCACCACCTACCGTTTCCTGGACGAGGCGGAACGGAAGAAAGTGGCGGACGCAAAAGCTAAGGCTGATAAAGCCAAAAAGTAGTGAACCATGATTATGGGAGCGAAAATACTTGCATGGCTGATTATTCTCTTGTGCGTCGGGGGTTCCGTGTGGGCTCAGGAAAAGATTGAAACCCCGCCGCAAAAAGCGAAGGAAGCGGTGGACAAGCTCAAGGCGGCGCCGAGCGCCGTCGGCAAGAGTTTACAGGACTTCGGTAAGACCGTAGGCGCAAAGCTTGGCTTGGGGCAGGGCGAAGTGAAAACGGCGACGACGACATCGGAAGCCGTGCCGGTCCCGCAGGCGGAAAAAGAAGCTGAAGAACCGAAACCAGCTGTTTCGCCCATCCTTAGCAAGCGCGATCCCTTTCGGCCCTACACTTTAAATAACCGGCCGTCACAACGGCGGCGCCAAAACCTCTCTCCTTTGGAGCGTTACGAGCTCGGCCAATTGAAGCTGGTCGGTGTCATCTGGGATATCAAACAACCGAACGCCATCGTGGAAGATTCAGCGGGTTTGGGATACGTGGTCAGGATCGGCACGCCAATAGGCTCTAACGAGGGTAAGGTAATAACTATTCAACCGGCAAGACTCGTGATCGAAGAATTTCAATTTGATGTGTACGGCGCCAAGAAAAAAATCGAGCGCAGCATGAGATTAGAACCGGAGAAGGCGGAATGATGAAAATAGCGCATATTGTAAAAAGGCTTTTGACTGACAGGCTTGAAAAAGTCACCATCCCAGGATGGTCGCTTTCTGCGGCTTGTCTCGGAATCGCATTGGCGCCGGCAATGTTCGGTTGCACGCCGGCGGTGATGAACGGGGACATGAAAAATCCCGCGGCCGTAGCGCAAACACCCGCCGCTTCGACGTCCCAGCAAGCAACCGGCCAGCAGAACGAATCCGGCAAGGTGCAAGACCTTTCGGTGCGCGAGGAATCCGGCCAGACGATTTTGACCATCAAACTCGCGATGGGCATCGCCCAATACCGCCATTTCCCGTTGCCCCAACCGACGCGGATCCTGCTTGACGTCTTCAATGATGCCCGGCCATCGGAGACCGAAACCTATCGCATCGCGAGTACTTTGGTAAGCCACTTGAAAGTTAGCTCGGGGGACGGCTACACGCGCATGACGTTGGAGATCATGGCCGGAGCCGTGCCGCCATACGTCGTTACGCCTGAGGACGGCGGCGTGAAAATCGTCATCGGCGGCGCCGACCCAAAGATTGCCGCAAAGCGTTCGTTTGATCTGGTCAAGGGCGGCAAGCAGGTGGATCAAACGGTGACCGCGGCGGGAGTCACCGCAATGGCCGCCGAAGTCGGCGGAACGGCGCGCGTAGAAGCACGAGGCCCAAAAAGTTACACGGGGCAAAAGCTGTCCCTGGATTTCAAAGACGCGGATATCAAGAACGTATTTCGCCTCTTGGCGGAAGTGAGCGGCCTGAACATCGTCGTCACCAACGATGTCAATAGAAAAGTCACGCTCCGCCTGGTGGACGTGCCCTGGGATCAGGCGCTGGACCTTCTCATCGACACCAACGGTCTAGGCAAGGAACAAATGGGCAACGTGGTAAGAATTTCCACCGCCGGCCAGCTAAAGACCGAACGGGATGCCTTGTTTGCGGCGAGAAAGTCCGAAGAAACTCTCGAGCCACTTCACACCGTGTACTTTAATATCAATTACGCGAAGGCCAAGGACCTTGAGCCAAAGATAAAAACTTTACTGAGCAAGCGGCCCGATGCGTCGCTGGTCACCGACGAGCGCAGCAATATGATCATGGTTCGCGATATCAAAAAAGCCGTCGATGACGCGACCATTTTGATCGCCAGGCTCGATGCGCGGACACCGCAAGTGCTCATCGAATCCAATCTTATCGAGACCACCCCCAGTTTCGCCCGAGCATTGGGCAACCGCCTGACGTTCGGGCTGGGGGGTACGACATTCAGTTCCGGCGCCGGCGCGGGCGTTCCGTTTGCGGGGTCGACTAGCTCCTTTCCGAGCTTTGCGACGGGCTTAGGTGCGACAGTTGGCATCATTCAAAATAAGTTTTTCGGTATACATAGTCTCGCCAACGCATTGGAGGCCGCTGAGAACGAAGGCAATATCCGAATCATTTCCCGTCCTTCGGTCGTCACTCTGAATAACCAGGCGTCAACGATCCGCAGCGAACGAATCTTGCGTATTTCGCTGCCGAGTTCGACAAATATCGCCACCGGGTCGGGTTCGTCAGCGGCCGGCGCGGCCGTGGCGACGGAAAAAATACCTGTGGGGATCATTCTTACTGTGACACCCCAGGTATCGAGCGATGGTTTCGTCTTGTTAAATATTACCGTCAAATCGAGCTCCATCGCGAATAGCCCGACTGTCAGCCAGGGCAGCACCGTGATTCCCTTTGACGAGCTGAACCGTGAGGCCAACGCCAGCGTATTGGTACGGGATGGAGAAACTATCGTGCTCGGCGGAATTTTGAAAGATACCAGGCAAGAATCGGAAAGCGGCGTTCCTTACCTCAAGGATGTTCCCATTTTCGGCTGGTTGTTTAAAAACCATCGTTGGCAGAAGGATTTTGAAGAACTCATGGTATTTATTACGCCGCGCGTCACAAACTCGGGCTCTATGAATCTTCCGTTGGCGGAGCAGCTCTGGCGCGATCAGATGAGGAAAACTGACGGCAATGAATTGCCGCCGCCTCCGGCGAAACTATAAACGCAAACCTATTTCGGACTCTCCTGCCTGTGGTACTTAACGTAGCGGGGCGGCTTGGGCCACCCCGCTACGCGTTTGTGGGACCAAGCGAAAAATTAAATCGGCGTCACGCAAGCGTTTCCCGTCCTGTTCGACTTAGAATTCACCGGCCCGCGGCGGAATCTTTTATCTTCCATTTCTTCATACTCTGGTAAGCCGGGCTTGAAAGCCCCTGTCTCTCTCTGTACTCTAAGGGCCGGCGTAGAGGAGCGGTTTCATGCTGCGTTACTTCACCGCGGGAGAGTCCCACGGCCCCTGTTTGACCATTCTAATCGACGGCGTGCCCGCGGGTTTTCCCATCGACATTGCTAAAATCAACCATGACCTGTGGCGGCGCCAGCAAGGTTACGGCCGCGGCGGCCGCATGTTGATCGAGAAGGACGAAGCGCAGATTCGCTCCGGAATTCGTTGGGGCGAGACACTGGGGTCTCCGGTCGCGCTCGGCATCGAAAACCGGGATTGGAAAAACTGGACCAAGAAAATGTCGCCGTCACCTGAAGACCGGGATGATAAAATAGCCGTGACCAAACCCCGGCCGGGCCACGCCGACTTGAATGGCGTCCTTAAATACGACCGCCGGGATATCCGCGATATTCTCGAACGGGCGAGCGCGCGGGACACCGTGTCGCGCACGGCTGCGGGCGCTTTCGCGAAGCAATTGCTGGCGCCATTCGGCATTCGGGTGATGGGTTATATCCGGTCCATCGGCGGTGTCACCGCCGATTTAGACGGACTATCGTACGAAGAAACATACGCGCGCGCCGAAGAATCGCCGGTGCGCACCGCCGACAGCGCCGCCGAAGAGAAGATGATCGCGCTGATCGAAGAGTGCAAAAAAGAAGGCAACACACTGGGCGGAATTTTCGAGGTCGTGGCCTTGGGTTTGCCGCCGGGGCTCGGTACGCACACGCAATGGGACAGAAAACTCGATGGGCGGTTGGCGCAGGCCTTGATGAGTATTCAGGCGATCAAGGGCGTCGAGGTTGGGCTCGGATTCGAGATGGCGAGGCGCCGCGGTTCGCAAGTGCATGATGAAATCTTTTTCGACCCGGAAAAGATGGTAAGCGAAGGCACGCCAAGAATCGTGCCCACCGGGTTTTACCGCGGCAGCAACAATTCGGGCGGCACGGAGGGAGGCATGACCAATGGCGCGCCGCTGGTGGTTCGAGTGGCGATGAAGCCTATTTCCACGCTCATGAGCCCTTTGCAGTCCGTCGATCTTCGCACCAAACAATCCGCCGACGCCTCCGTCGAGCGCTCCGATGTTTGCGCGGCGCCCGCCGCCGCCGTGGTCGGCGAAAGCGTCGTGGCTTTCGAACTGGCGAATGCGTTGTTGGATAAATTCGGCGGTGACTCTTTGCGTGAAATCAAGCGCAACTACGAAAACTATCTCGAACAAATCAAGGCCTATTAATCCGTTGCCGCCAAACTCAGCGCAGACCATCGCCATTACCGGTTTCATGGCCGTCGGCAAGAGCGCCGTAGGACGGAACCTGGCGCGAAGACTCAAGCGCCAATTTGTCGATCTCGATAAAGTAATCGAAAAGACCGAGGGTATGAAAGTCAAAGACATCTTCGCCCAAAAGGGAGAATCCTATTTCCGGGAGCGCGAGAAACAGGCTTTGGCGGAAGTTTTGAAACATGAGAGCCAAGTTATCGCCACAGGCGGCGGCGCCATTATCAACGAGGAAAACCTTGGGCTTCTACGGGAGAAAACGCTGTTGGTTTGTCTCACGGCTTCCCCTGATGCGCTGCTCAAGCGGATAGGCGCGGACTCGAAGCGCCCGCTTCTCAAAGATGCTGATCGCAAAAACCGAATTGAAGAGCTTTTGCAGCTACGGGAGGAAAAATACGCTCAAGCGCATCTGTCCATCGATACCACCGACTTGACCATTAACCAGGTTGCGGAGAGAATTATCGAGATGGCGAAGCTGGAGCGCTAGAGATATGAAGACACTCACGGTAAATCTCGGCGACCGTTCGTATCCGATCTACGTCGGCGCTGGAATTCTCGCGCGGGCCGGCGAGTTCCTGCAAGCGGCGGGATTGCGCGGCAAAGTCGCGGTGGTGAGTAATCCCACGGTGGCGAAGCTTTATATCGAACCGGTCAAAGAAGCTCTCGCGCGGGCGGGTTTTGAAGTCGTGTCCATGCTGATACCCGACGGCGAAGAGCATAAGAATCTTAACTCTCTGGCCACGATATACGATCGCCTGGTGAGAGCGCGTTTCGAGCGTAAGTCGATCGTTCTGGCATTGGGTGGTGGAGTGGTAGGGGACCTGGCGGGATTTGCCGCGGCGACCTACCTGCGCGGGGTGCCCTATGTCCAGGTGCCAACGACGTTGCTCGCCCAGGTGGATTCCAGCGTGGGCGGTAAGACGGCAGTGAATCATCGGGACGGCAAGAATCTCATCGGCGCATTTTACCAACCGCGCCTGGTGTTGATCGATGTCGAAATGTTGCGCTCGCTGCCGCGCCGCGAACTAGTCGCCGGCCTGGCGGAGGTGATCAAATACGGCATCATCGAAGACGCCGGGTTGTTTAGTGTTTTGGAAGACAAGATCCACCGGCTAATCGGCTTGGACGGTGCGCTCTTGAGCCAAGTCATCGCTGCGTCTTGCGCCATTAAGGCCCGGGTGGTGGAACAAGACGAACGTGAGGATGATTATCGCGCCGTGTTGAATTTCGGCCATACCATAGGCCATGCCCTGGAAGCCGCCACGGGGTTCAGCGAATTTCTGCACGGCGAAGCGGTGGGGGTCGGAATAGCCAAGGCCACGGCGATCTCTCTGCGCCACCGATTCTGTGACCAACAAACTCTGAACCGCATTCGTCGTCTCATTGAAAAAACCGGGTTGCCCTCTGATCTTCCCAAAAGCGTGACCAAGGAGGGTTTGATTCAAGGCATGGAACTCGACAAGAAATCGGCTGGCGGAAAGATCAAGTTCGTCATGTGCGCGGGCATTGGCAAGACCCGTTTCCACAGTCTCTCGCCGGCGGAGGTCTTGGCGGGCCTCGGTTATTAGCGGGCAACCGGCGCGATGGTGCGGCCGCCCGTTCTACTTTAGGAATCGCTGATGGCAAAAAAGAAAAAAATTCTGGTGCTCAACGGCCCCAACTTGAATCTGCTGGGCAAGCGGCAGCCGGATATTTACGGCCGGTTGACGCTGGAGCAGATCAACCGAAAGATCCGCGCCTTGGCGAAAGAGTTAGGCGTCGATGTCGATATCCGCCAGTCGAACCACGAAGGCGAGTTAGTCACGTGGATACAGCAAGCCCCCGGTCAATTTGGCGCCATCGTGATTAACCCGGCGGCTTATACCCATTCCAGCGTGGCGATGAAGGATGCGATCACCTCGGTCGGCTTACCGACGATCGAAATTCACCTTTCGAACATTCACAAGCGCGAGCCGTTCCGGCACCACTCATATATTGCCGAAGCGGCGGTGGGACAAATCGCCGGCTTTGGCGCGGACAGTTATTTGCTCGGATTGCGAGCCGCGGCGGCGCGGCTCTGACAACCGACCCTTATTGACCTGCCGATCCAGTACTAAAATTCTTCTGCCTCATCTCGTTGATCAAACGTTCTCGTTCCCTCTCGAGGTCCAGAGTCTGATTGCGCAGTTCGAGCAAGTCTTTCTGTCGATCCGTAAAGGTTTGCGGCGCATCATAGGGCGAGACGGTTCGGCCGCTCGGCTGAACATCCGTGACCGTTGGCGGCAGACTAGAGAAAGGCGACGGCGTTAAGAGTTTCACGGGTGTGGGCTCGGATGGATTGTTCTGAGCGTCTTTAAAGCGCGCCACGGCGTCATCCTGGCGGGCATTGATTTGCTCTTCGGTGACGAGCTGCGTTGGGTCAGCGCTCGTCGTACCTCGGATGGTTTCGGAATAACGATCTTGGGCGGCCTTGAGTTGATCGTTCAGGTTGTTGATCTTTTCCTGATATGCCGTTTCTTCTCTGGCCCGTTCTGCTTCCGGGCTCGGGGCCTTTCCCGCTGAACCTTCCTGAGCTGGGGCGGTAACATCAGCCGGCGGTTGGGTAGGCGGCTCGCTGCGCGTTAGGTTAAGGTCACCGGGCGTCGCGGCGTCCCCCTGGCGAATGGATTGAATTTGATCCTTGGAAATGCCGATTTCGCCACTGAAACCGCCGAACTTGATTACACCCTTTTCTTCGCGGTAGCTCTGCACCGTGATGCGCCGGCCGTTTTTCAAAATCAAGGTGTAATCCGCGGCAGCAGGGACTGTCCAAGAACAAAATAGCGCCAAGAATAGGGCCAATTTGATTTGAGTTTTCATTGCAAATAATTATAACACGCTGGGCGGTTAGCGGTATATAGCAGCATGAGGAGGGGGGGCGCCAGCCGGAGCGATTTCGTTTACACCCCCCTGGTTTCATGTTAGCGTCAAACTCCCTGTCATGAAGCCGCCGTTGACCCGGATTTGTCCATGCTGGTTAATTTGTGCGCTGGCTGCTACGTCAGCCGGGTCGGGTTGGGGAGCGGAGCCCAAAGTCCAGATCCTAACTCCTCAAAATAGCGCACGAATTTCCCAGGACCAGAATACAATCTTGTTGAGCGGGAAAGTCGTGGGCAATACCGGCCGTTCGGCAAATGTCGATATTTTTTTCCTGATCGACGTTTCCCTCAGCACGGCGCATTACGCCGGGGTCGATTTTCCAGATCTTGTGGACCTTCCCGGTGTGTATATATCGCCCGGGCGCCCGCGTCCCCGGATCACCGTATTGGGAGCCGGAATCGACAGTGGACCGACCGGCGAGGCGCCGAGATTTAATCTGAGGAATTCGATTTTTGCCGCGGAGATTGTCGCGTCGCGGCGAATGCTGTCCCACCTCGATTCGCAAACCACGCGGGTCGGCGTGATTACGTTTAGTGACGATGCCCAAGTGCGGCAATCCCTCACCCATGATTTTGAACAGGTGCGTAAAATCTTGGATGAGGTCTACCGCTCCGGGCCTTACGGCGGCACAAATATGGTTGAGGGCATCAGGCTTGGTATCAAAGAGCTTTTGGGCCTGGGTACGAGTGAAAAACGGTCCGATTCTATTAAAACGCAATTTCTCTTAACAGACGGCCTGCCGTCTTTACCGATTGGCGAAGGCAAACGCAGCACCCCCGAAGACACGAATTTAGCGATCAACGCCGCGAGCATGTCCGGCAAGGCGGGAATGAAGGTCCAAGTTTTTGCTCTGGGGAAACAACTCGTGGACTACCCGTATGCCGCCACGGGTATTGCCCGGGAGAGCGGCGGTACCTATATGCCGTTGTTGCGTCCGGCCGATTTGTTAGTGGCCATGGAGAGCATTTCCGCTGTGGACATCTACTTCGTTCAAGTCATAAACCAGACGACGGGTCAAAAGGCAATCCGCACACGACTAGGCGCCGACGGTTTTTTCGCCGCCGCAATCCCCTTGGCGGAAGGCCCCAACCAAATCGAAGTATTCGCGCGCGCCGGCGATGGCTCGACAAACCGTGCTAACGTCACGGTTTATTATCAAGCTGGCACGCAAAGATCCCTGGACTTGGAAGTTTTCCTGGAGAAGGAGAAAAAACTTCAGATAGAAATTGAACGCCTGGGGAAGACCGCGGAGGAAATTCAACGAGAAGTCGAACGCCTCCGCCAGCGAAGCGTTAACCCACAGCAGCGCGCCTTGCCCCAGACTGACTCGTTGCCCCGATGAGTCGTAGGGGCACCCCCTCGAAGCGATCGCGTTATCTTTTGACTGTCTCCACTTCCGCCGCAATAGCGATTTCCGAGGCGCCCGCCCGCTTGATCATAGACATTACTTTAACCGTGTCCCCGAACAGCACATCTTTGTCGCCTCGCAGGATCACTATTTTTTCGGCGCTTGCGGCGAGGGCTTCCTTGAGGGCCGGTTCGAGGGTGTCCTCGGTCACCTTTTTTTGATTGAGGTAAATCTCTTTTTTTGGCGTGAGCGTTACAGTTGTGCCGCGGGTCTCTGATTTGGTCGCCACGGCCTTCGGCAGGTTCACTTTGCCGCCGGACTCGATCATGGCCGAACTCGTAATCATGAAGATGATGAGCAAGACGAGAAAAATATCTGTCAATGGCGTGATATTGATCTCCGCCATGATGTTGGAGCCGTTCTCGTCGCCGCCGAGCTGGGTTATCGCCATAAATCTACCTTCAGAGGCTCATGTCATGCACGACCTTGGCCACCTGGATGCGGAAGAGGCCGTTCACGCTGGAAATGCGCGTTTGAAAATAGTTGTAAAAAATGAGCGCGATTATCGCCACCGCCAAACCCAGCGCCGTGGCGACCAGGGCTTCCGAGATACCTGCAGCCACCACGGCGAAGCCGCCGGTGCCGGCGATGGCCATGCTCTCGAAGGACTTGATAATGCCGACCACCGTGCCCAACAACCCGATAAACGGCGCGCTGCTGGCCACGGTTCCTAGGATCCAGAGATTTTTTTTCAGTGTCTGGGTTTCCTCGAACATCGCCTCCGTGGCAAACGCGCTCATCGCCTCTAACGGCTGGCTTGTTCCCTTGTCGAAAATTCTCAGGAAAATCCTGGCGGCTGGGGAGTCGGAGTTCTGCCGGCAAATGGCAATGGCTAAATCCCTTTGTCCTTTCTTGATAGGGTCCATCAACGATTCACTGATTCTCAGGGTTGCCGAACTGATATTTTTAAGCGACCACAGACGTTCCAGGACAACGGTCACGCTGATAATCGACAAGAAAATAAGCGGATAGGTCGCGATAGCGCCTTGATGGATAATGGTGAGCAGGTCCAAACCTTGCGGTTGCATCGTTAATTTCTCCGAATCTTTCGGTGAAGATGACCCATATTGGAAAATAATTCAACGAACTGAAAATGCGTGACGGCGTTGAGGCGTTCTATCCTCGCACACGGATGGAAACCTTGAAGCGCACAATCAGTGGTTCGTTGGCGAGTTCTTTGGCTAAATTTTCCGGAATAGCGGGAAACGGTGAGGCTCGTTTCATGGCGTCCACCGCGCTGGCGTTTAGCCTTGTGTCCGAGGAGTCTAACACCTGAGCCTGAATCAGCTTTCCGGCTCGGTCAAGAGAAAAACGGACGGCAACTTCCTGCACGCCGGCGACGTCTTCAGGATATTTCCAAACCGATTTTACCCGTTTTTCGAGTTGCTCCAGGTAGCGATTGAAGTCGGCATTCGACGCGCCTCGTAAACCGGTGACGCTACCGCCGCCCGTCCCGGTGCCGGTACCACCGCCGGCCGAACCGGTGCCGCTTCTAGTGCTGCCGGGCGCGCCATACGGCCCCGTACCGGTTCCAGTTCCTTTCAATGCGCCGGGAATCTGAGCGCCTTCATTGAGCGCCTTGATCCCGGGACCTTCCACCCTCCCTTTGATCGTCGCCTGGCTGCTTTGGTTCATGGCGGTGTCGGTAGCGGCACTGCCGGGAAGAGTTGTCGGTGCTGCTTTGGTCGGCAGCCGCACCAACGAATCGGGCGCGGTTTCGTTGGCGTTTACATAATCGCTGCGTGTATTTGCCGCCAAGACCTTCGGTCCAGGGAGCGCAACAGGTTTGGGTGGTGGCGCGGGGGTTTCTGCGCTTGATGCGGGCACAGAAGATTCCAATGAACCGCTATCGGGTATTCCCGTCGTCGGCACAGGCGGAATTGGCGTGCCCAATTTGGGAAGCTCACGCGGTCCTCCCGGTCCTCTGGCAGCCCCGATGCTCCGATTGACCGAGCCGCTTTCTCTGAAGTCCGCGAGTTGAACGGTGATCGGCGCGTCCTGATCGGGGTTGGCCAGATTCAGGCTAACCGGCCGCACTACGAAAACCATGAACAATGCGTGCAGGACAACCGAAGGGAACAGGAACGGGCTGAGAAAAACAGAAAATATATTGCCGTCTTCCCAGTCTGTCGTTATGGGGAAACGCATTTCAGTTTCCGGAATGGGACGCCATCCCGAGGAGGGACAGCGCCGATAGAGCAATTCCCAAAACGTTATTGCTGGCCGCCTTCATTGGCCAGGATTCTACTTTATTTCACCACCTGAAACCAACCCTTCCTTTTTCTTTAGCGACGCCCCGCGGAGGACCCCGCGGGGGCTCCCATACTGCGCAACTCCTCCGCTACCGCTGCGAAGGGCGCTGAGTGGGCGGGGGGTTCTGCGTCCGCAATCGCCTCTTGGCCAATGAGGTCGTCGCCATTATAAAGATAGCGCGCGCTGATTTTACCGATGATCTTTTGGTCCTCTAGCTGCTCAACCCGCTCGCCATTTTGAAACCTGACCCACACGTCTACCTTGCGGTCGCCGTTGGTGTCGGCTTCCTGCCGGACCACGGCGCCTTTTTCGTAGAAGATTCTCAGATCGAAAAAACCATCGGCGTCGGTGTCTCGCTCTTCGCGAGCCAGTTCACTGCCCTGAAAATAGTAGGCGGTATCCCACTGGCCGGTTGCTTTAGTGTCTCTCAAGCGTTTGCTGACACGACCCTGGGAGAAAGTCTCGATGATATCCATGCGACCGCGTCCGGCGCTGTCTTCCTCACGCCGGATCACTTCCTCGCCGTTAAAATAGACGATTCTGCTGACTGTGCCGTCTCCGCGGAGATCTTCCGCTTGATTGACCAACCGGCCATCCTGGTAATATCCCCAGAGGTTTATTTTGCCGGTGAATTGGCGGTCGAGCTCTTTTCGTACCAACTGGCCGCCGTCGAAATAGGAAAAACTGTCGGCTCTGCCGTCGCCATTGGTGTCTTCCTCGACGCGGTCGATCTTGCCGTTCTTAAAATGAGTCACGCGGTTATATCTACCGCTGGAATCGGTGTCCTCTTCGGCGCGAACGGGCTGGCCTTTCTGATAGTGCACCCAGATTGCCGGTTTGCCCGATCCCTTAGTGTCTTCTCCCTTGCGCTCGATTTCACCGCTGGAGTTGAAATAAATCCAGGTATCGACCCGGCCGTCGTTCTTGCTTGCGGCCTCCTGCCGCCGTGGCCTACCCGCTTCATAATAAAGAAATACATCCGGCTTGCCGTCGAAGTTAACGTCCTGCTCCGCGCGTTCTATTTGCTCTTGCGAATTGTAATATGTCCAGCTGTCCATCCTGCCGTCGCCGTTGGTGTCTCTCTCTTGGCGCACGACTTTTTCACCGCGGTCGTCGTAATATAAACTTATGACCGGCTGCTGGGCCCCGGCCTGATAAGCGCGCAACACAAACGGCGCGGTTGCCATTAGCAGAATGACAATTTTACATGTATAAAAAGGCATCGTGAGCTTGCTAACAGATCGCTGAGAATCGCTGTGTGCAGCCCGCTTGTGAATCTATGACGGGTTGATATCAAGTGCAAAGCCCCAAGCCCGAGTCCCCGTGCCGCAGCCTGGTATTTGCCATTTAACATCCACGCGGAAGTGCTAGTGTGGTATCTCAGAAAATTTCGTACTAATTCGATGCCCCCTGCGTCGTCATTCCCGCCCCGTGGAAGATCAGCCATTCTTCCACGGGGGGAAACCAGAACCCCCACTTGTAAGGGACGGTCGCGACCGTCCCCTACAAAGTTTGCTAAGGGGGAGACAAAGAGGGGGTCTAGGATTCCGGGTCGCGCCTCCTCGCGAAAGCGGGGATCACGCCGGCTTGCCCGGAATGATGTGTAATTGAAGGTCTAGACTTAAGAGATAGATAATAGTTTCCATGGGTGAAACAAGGAACGGCTCGGAAGTCATCGGCAAAGCAGCGCGGGGTGGTGTCGGCGAACCTGGTTGGGCCACGTTCCTTGGAGTGGTTTGTTTAGTGATCCTTTTCGCCAATTTGGGAGGCGCGGCGTTTTTCGAACCGGATGAAGGCCGCAACGCGGAAAAGGCCCGGGAAATTCTGTTACTCGACGATTGGGTCACGCCGCATCACAATTTTTTGCCGACCCTCGATAAGCCGATCGCGTTCTACTGGCCGGTGGCTCTTTCATTCAAGCTGTTCGGATTTTCCGAATGGGCGGCGCGCCTGCCATCAGCGTTGGCGGCGTTGGGTTGCCTACTGCTGGTTTACCAATTTGCCCGCCGTCACTGGGGAGCGCGGACAGCCCTGTGGAGCTGCTTGGTTTTGGCCACTAGCATTGAATTCTTTTTCTTCGCGCGCCTCGTCATCTTAGACATGAGCTTGACGTTCTTTATAACGCTGGCATTGCTTTCGTTTTACTCGGCGGTGCGCGCGGAGGAGGCGCGGTCGCGGTTTTTTCATAGCGTCGCGCTGTACGCGGCGCTGGGCGCTGGTACGCTGATCAAAGGCGCCGTCGCCGTTGCAGTTCCGGGCATGGTGATTTTCTTTTATCTGCTGGTGACGCGCCAGTGGTCTCTCTTGGCGCGCCTGGGACTCGCCCGCGGCGCCCTCATCTATTGCGCTATCGTAATACCGCCGTACCTCTGGATGGAGGCAAGAAACCCGGGTTATCTGGGCTATTTCCTCTGGGAGGAGCATTTCGTTCGATACGCGACGCCGGAGTTCGATCGCAGCAAGGGCTGGTATTATTTTATTCTAGTCTTGGCCGCGGGGTTCTTCCCTTGGAGCGCACTATTACCATTGGCCGCCAGAGATATGTGGCGGAAAAAATTCGCGGACTCGATCCGGTTCCTGGTCATCTGGTCGCTGCTACCATTGGTTTTCTTTTCCTTCTCCAAATCGCAACTGCCCCAATATATCCTGCCAATCTTTCCTGCCCTGGCGCTCGGCATTGGTCGATTCTTGGCAGAAAAATTTTCCGGCGCCGGTGCCAGGCGCTGGAGTCTTGTTTCAGCGCCCTGGGTGTTTGTCATCGCCGTTATGAGCTACCTGCTTGTGGGGGCGGCTTGGCCGAATCTGTTGGCGCGGCAGGCTCGAACGGCCGTGGCGCTAAATACCTCGTCGATCGCCGTATGTGGGGTTTTATTCCTGGTGATTCTTGGCGTTTTTTTCAGTGGCTATCGCAGAAATTGGTGGCGAGGGTGGGACGCAGTGTATATCTCGACAGCCACGGGAATGGCATTATTCTTCATCGTATTAGGGCAGTTAATGGCGTCAGCATCGATTGCCCGCGGTTCCAGATCTCTGGCGCAGATCTCAGCTCCCTTCATCGGTTCTGGCGACCGCGTGGCATTTTACGACACCTATCTCCCCGGTATCGCCTTTTACCTTGCCGCCGATAAACCCCTGTGGCTCGCGCAGTATGAAGAGAAGGACAGAATTATGGGCAGCAATTATTTGGCGGCGCGCCGTCCGCCCGCGGCGGACGGACATGGCCAAGTGGTGTATTCATTCAGCGAGTTTGCCCAACAGTGGAACCGGCAGGACCTCGTATTGCGGGTTTTTGTCAAGGAAAAAAACTTGCAGCGATTGAGCCTCGATGTCGGTGCCACGCCGCGGATACTGACGAAGTATGACGAGTACCTTTTAGTCACGAACCGCTGAGCAATCCGCGCCTTTTTGAGAGATCGAACGCCGGTTAGCATTTCTAGGTCCCATACCGGTGTTTGATCCAGTCGTAAATCTGGCCGCGGTAAAGATAGGCCAGGAGCAGGGTGGCCGCCGCGACGACGGCGAAAATCGCGGCAGCGAGATATTGTTGATTACGAATGCTCGCGCCCTGGATCGTCAACAAGTAGGTGCCGGGAACCCGTCCAATGATCGACACGATCAAAAACGTTCTGAGTCTCATGCGGCTGAGCCCGAGCAGGTAACACAAATAATCCTTGGGAAATCCGGGGAACAAAAAGAGCAGAAAACAAATCGCGGCGCCGGCATTGGTCGTCAAAAAGTCGAACTTGTGGAGCACGTCCGCGCTCACAAATCTCTCGACAAAGGGCCGCCCCAGGACGCTTGCGAGCTCGAAGGCTACCCAGGAGCCCAGGGTCAACCCAAGGGTAGACAAAAGAAATCCGATCTTTTCGCCGTAAACGTAGCCGCCGACGACGCCGGTCAGTTCGCCCGGAAATGGCGCGGCGATCACTTGCAAAGCCTGAAAGAGGACGAAAACGGCAGGCGAATAAGGCCCGAGGGCTTCAAGAAATCGGCTCAGCTTGTCGCTACTGGAATAAATCCCCTCGAAATCATCCCACTCTTCACCGGCGGGCGCGAAAGCGGTTAGCGGCTGAGGAATATAACGGCTGAAGGTAAAAAGCAGGGCTACGAGGACAAGGAAAATAATGCCCCTAATTGCGAGTTGGCGGCGCGGATTCGTCACCGGGGTTTTATACCAGCATTAGAATTCAATGACGAGTGAGCCGGAGGAAAAAACCTCAGACGGCAAATCGGCGCGCCGCGCTTGCACGCGCAACAATCGAGGATTGAGTATGGAGGATCGAAGATCGCCATCTTCTATCC
>DASWHT010000464.1:0-3402 GCA_036398075.1 Binatia bacterium
CAAAGGTCGGAAAATAACGGTGAAAAATTCTCCAAGATAATTCATCTCTTCCCTCCGAACTTGGCGTGCTTTGCGCCTTGGCGGGAGTCAATTCCCCGTGTTCGAGTATTCCAGATCACCGGAAAATTTGCGCGAGCCGCGAAAACTTTCAAGTACAGTAATACGTCCTTGGGCGGCTATTTTTTTGCTTTAGGGAAGCCCCAGGCCGCGGTAATTTTGCGCGCCATCTCTGCTTCGTGCTTAACGGCGTCCCAACCTTCCCAGATAGGCTTAGCGCCGTGCTTCTTGATCAACTGGTCGGACTCGGTCCCTTCGACAAAAGGCGAGTCCCGTCCCTCTAAATGCATAACCTTCTGGGCTTCCGGCGCTATCAACCACCCGGCTAGCAGTAATGCCGCGTTGGGTGATTTGGCCCCCTTCATAATCGCCATCGCCTCGCCGATCTGGATCGGCAGATCGCCGGGCACGGAATAAGCGATACTAGCCTTGGGGTCTCGCACGATTAGATCCTTGGTAGAGTGATATGCCACGCCGCAGATCATCGGGTATTCACCGATCGCAACTTGCGTGAGCGCTCCGGACTGGCTGCTCTTCCACACGGGCTGATTATCCTTGAGCGCCCGAGCGTACTTGATGGTTTTCTCTTCGCCCCAGCCCGAGGCAAGACCGGTGAACGTTCGCGGACGGGTCAAAACCACCAGCTTTCCTTTCCAGTAGGGGTCGAGACAATCGTCCCATTTCTTGGGTACTTTCTCCTTTGGCACCAGGGTGGGGTTGTAGGCGATGATGTATTTGCTAAAGCCACTGACGACGAAATAACCATCGGGACTGAAATGGAGGTCCTTTATGTTGGGAAACAGCTTGCGCCATTCAATGGGACCGACCATGACCCCGGCTTTGATGTAATTGGGTCTGAGCTCCCCCGATACATTCACCAGGTCGAAGTCGACAACGCCCGCCAGCGCTTCGTTCAGGATACGCTCCCTGGTCTCAATACCGCTTGCGCGGGTGCTGGTCACTTTTAGGCCGGGGTACTTTTGATAGAAGCCTTTGAGCAGCACCGGTTCATTCTGCGGTTCCCAGGAGTTGGCGACACGGATAGTCTTCTCTTTGTTGGCCAGCTGCGCTATTTCATCGAGATTTTTTCCAATCCGCTGGGCCGCCGCTTTAGAGCCCAACGCCAAAATAAAAATGATTGCTATGCCAATGATCGCGCCATAACGGGTTCTCATGACCAACCTCCATTGTAATTTGGAAATAATTCGAGCAATTCTTGGCGTCTTTCATCCTCGCAGCCCGGTGTATACGACAATATCGAGACCTCGGTGGGCTGTTGATCAGCATGGTGTCTCCGCCCAATGCAAAATCATGCCGGAACTCAACCTTGTCTATTCGACTACGGCGTGCGATGTCAAGCCACATATAGGCGCTTCGAATATTCAACATCAAGAGCGCAAAAACTTTGGCACGCCACTCATATTGTGCGCGCTCCCTGCACCATGCTAGAGAAAATATCTGATGGCAAACGGCGTTCGCCTGGGCATGCGCCCGCAGTTTATTCTGGTTGCGCTGGCGGCGGCGCTGATCGCCTATCTGACGTTGATTCCTCTGGCAATGCTGCTCTATGGCAGCGTGAAAAGCGGGCCGCCGGGGGTGCCGGGTGAATTGACGGTTCGAAACTATCTTGCCCTTTTTCAGAACTGGCGTTTGGCCGGAGCGCTCCTAAACTCCGTAATCTTCAGTACCGGTTCGAGCTTTCTCGCCTTCGCCGGCGGACTCTACCTCGCCTGGATGACCGAACGCACCAACCTGCCATGGCGCAGCGCGGTTTACACTTGCATCCTGATCCCGATGATTGTGCCGGGCATTCTCACCACCGTCGGTTGGATCTTCCTTTTCGGCCGCCGCTCGGGGATCATCAATATCATCGCCATGCAGTATCTCGGGCTCAGCGATCCAATCGAGCTCAACAATATGCCGGGAATGATCTGGGTCCAGGGAACCGACCAGATTCCTCTGGCGTTTTTGCTGCTCGCGGCGGCGCTCCGTTCCATGGACCCGTCGCTCGAAGAAGCGGCCATGGTCGCCGGCTCCGGCATATTGCGCACGACGATGCGCATCACTTTGCGCGTGTTGCTCCCCGCCATTCTGGCCGTGTGGATGATCAGCTTTGTGCGCGCGATAGAGAATTTCGAAGTGCCGGCATTGATTGGCATGCCCGCGGGCATCCTCGTATTCGCGACGGAAGTTTATCTGGCGACCAAAACCGTGCCGACGGACTTCGGCCTCGCCAGTACTTTTGCCGTGGTCTATCTCGCCATCACGACCGCGGGCGTACTGCTCTACCTCAAATGGACGGCGGCTTCGGAGCAATACGCGACGATCACCGGCAAGGGATTTCGCCCGACGGTGTTCGACCTCGGGCGCTGGCGCGTCCCTCTGGTCGCCTTGAATTTGCTGCTCTGCTTTGTCCTTTTTATCCTGCCGGTGCTGGTCGTTGTCTGGTCGTCCTTCCTGCCCTTTTACATGGCTCCGTCCGAAACCGCCTTCGCCAGCCTGACGCTGGAAAACTATGCAAATCTTTGGAACCTGCCACTGGTGCACCGCGCCATGTGGAACAGTTTCGTGTTGGGGTTGGGAAGCTCGACGTTGACGATGCTGCTCACCGCCGTCATCGCCTGGATCGTCGTGCGCACGAAATGGCGCGGCAAGGGCGCGCTCGACTTTCTCGCCTTCAGTCCCATCGCCATGCCGGGCCTGGTTCTGGGCATCGCGATCTTGTGGCTTTATTTAATATTGCCGGTGCCGGTCTATGGCACTTTGTGGATTCTCTTGATCGCATACGTTACTAAATATCTGCCCTACGGCATGCGGGCGTGCTCTTCGTCCATGCTGCAAATCAAAAAGGAACTCGAAGAAGCTTCGGAAGCGAGCGGCGCGGCCTGGCGGCATACGTTTAAACGAGTCATCCTCCCGCTGCTTGCGCCGGGCTTCGTCGCCGGGTGGATTTATGTCATCACCCACTCGTTCAGAGAGCTTTCCACCTCGATCATGCTCTACCGCAGCGGCACCGAGGTGATTTCCATCGTGTTGTTTGAATTATGGGACGGCGGCCAGTATCCGGCGCTGTCCGCCCTCGGCATGGTCATGATCGTGATTCTCGTCGTCATCAGCCTGATCGCCCGCGCCGTCGGCGCGCGCTATTCGATCCAGCAGATGTAACGCCCCTTGGGGCGTCTCGTTACTTCAACTGCTTGCGCACGATGATGTCTTCGATCAGCTTGTAACCCTTGTCTTTCAACTCTCCC
Source organism: Binatia bacterium (assembly GCA_036398075.1). Classification (GTDB taxonomy): domain Bacteria; phylum Desulfobacterota; class Binatia; order UBA9968; family UBA9968; genus DATACQ01. The sequence continues at coordinate 3,309 of DASWHT010000464.1, forward strand.
ATTCTTTCATGGCCGACCAGCGTCGTGCGGATCTTTTTGCTCTCCACCGCGTCGATGATCTCCTGCCAGCCGGCCTTGGCGCCTTTGCGCGCCG
>DASWHT010000465.1:0-5636 GCA_036398075.1 Binatia bacterium
GCCAAAAATGGTTTAAAACCGGCCGGTAACCCACGCCATATCAGCCCCGGCCCATAATTGCCCCGCGGGCGCGCAAGGTGGCTTTCAAAGTCACCGGATTGCCAGCGCGCAAAACCACGATGGCGACCTCGTCACCCGGTTTTTGTGCCTGCAGCGCGGCCGTAAGGTCCTCGATATTCTGAATTTTCTTATCGGCCAGACGGACGATCACGTCGCCCGCGCGGAGGCCGGAGAGAGCCGCCGGGCTGCCGTCGGAAACGCCGGCGAGTTGGACTCCTTCGCTGGCAGCGCCATACTCGGGAATGCTACCGAGATAGGTCCCCAAACCGCGTCCGCCCGCCCGCGGCTCGGTGGGCTGGCGCGACGGCAGGCCGACGAAGTTTATCGGCGCCTTGGCGTTGGCGATTGGCAGCACCGCCGCCATGACCAGGTCGCTGACCCTGGCCATGCCTTCAATATTCAGCTTTTGCCATGTATCGGTCGGGCGGTGGTAGTCCTCGTGAATACCGGTGAAAAGATGGAGCACGGGAATTTTCTTGTTATAGAAGGACAGGTGATCGCTCCGTCCGATGTCGTCCGATTCAGTCACTTCTAGGCCTAACTGGCGCGCCCCCGTGGTCACGATTTGACTCAGATTTTCTCCCGAACGGGTGCCGAACACGGTCACGCGATTGTCGCGCAAACGGCCGACCATGTCCAAATTGATCATGGCTTTAGTCGAAGCGATCGATTGCGCGCTGTCGACAAAGTGGCGCGATCCGAAAAGGCCGAGCTCCTCGGCCGAGAAAGCGGCGAAAACGATCGTGCGCGCGGGCTTGACGGGCAGCTGGGCGAGGCGTCGCGCCAAGTCGAGCAGCACCGCGGCGCCCGAGGCGTTGTCGTCGGCGCCCGGGTGAATGGTTCCCGCGGCGCGGGCGTCGCGCCCGCCGTAATGGCCCAATCCGAGGTGATCGTAGTGGGCGCCGATGACGATGTTTTCATCGCGGAACGAGGGCTCGCCGCCGGGGAGAACGGCGACGACGTTTTCCGCGCGCCGGCGAACTTCCGCCAGATTAACTTGTATCGCCGCAGTCATCCCCGGCAGCGGCATCGATGCAGGCTTTTCCGTGCCGTCGATTTTTTCCTTGAGCGCCGCGAGCGAAATGCCGCGCGCGGCGAGCCGTTTTTCGACCACATCGCGCTTCGCTTGCGCCGCGACCAGGCTCCCGCCGCCGCGCCACAAGCTGCTGGCGGTCGATAGCAATTCCGTTTGTCCTCGGCCGGCGTCATTGAGATCGACCAGGATCATGCCGACGGCGCCGTGATCGCGGGCGTTATTCGCTTTGGTGCGCAGCGCCGCGTGGATCGAGTACTGGGGAAATTTTTTAAATGGGCTGTCGGCGTCCCTGGGCGGCGGCTCGTAGCGCAGCACCAGCACCACTTTGCCTTTGACGTCGATACCCTCATAGTCGTCGTAACCGTAGTTTTTGGCGGTGATTCCGTAGCCTGCGAAAACCACCTCCGCGGCGATTCTGTCGGACGCCGAGAGGCCGAGAGGCACCCAGTCTTCATTCAACGTCAGCGGCTCTTCGGTTCCTAGTCGCAAGTTGCTCGGTTCTTTCGCCGTGACGCCGACGGCGGCGTCGAAGCCTTGAAAATATCCGCCCTTTTCGCCACCCGGCCGGAGGCCGTACTTGGCGAACTCGGCCGCGATATAATCTCGCGCGAGATTGATCCCCGGCGTGCCGGTGCCCCTGCCGGCGAGCTTCTCCGATGCCAGGTATTTCGCGTGCTGCGCGAGATCGCCGTTAACACTCGAGACCTGAGCCGCCGGCTCCAGAGTCCACCCGGTCAACGCCGCCGCGACCGTGCCACCGAGCGTCAGTCCGACAAGCAATGTCCGCAGATAAATAGGGATGCGTGATTTTGCCTTCATGGAGCGAATTTACTCTAGCATGTTTGCGCCGGCTGATTGAAGGTGGCGCCGTCCCGCGCTGGTCTAAAATTTAGCGCGCGTCCAATCCCGCAGTTTTGCGGCGGGCGATGGCAAGTGGTATAAACTTGTGAGAAATTTCAGCGAAAGGGAGACAGAAGATGGCTAGTTCCGTCGTGGTTTACACTCAGCCGGGTTGAGGGCCCTGCCATAGAGAGGTGGAGTTTCTATCTCAAAAGGGAGTTGTGTTTGTCGAGAAAAATGTTCGCGCCGACAAGGCGGCATTGAAAGAATTGCTCGATCTCGGTTTTCAAAGCACCCCGGTGACGATCATCGACGGCCAATCGGTGGTCGGCTTCGACCAGATAAAAATCATCGAACTGCTGGGAATCTAGTGTAGTGCGTCATAAAATCTCTTGGCTTTGATTGTCATTCTGAGCGAAGCGCAGAACTTCGTCTTTTCAAATACATCAGACCCTTCACTTCTTTTTAGGGTGACATCTGAAGAGCTTTTTTCGGCGTCTTACCCTCAGCATGAACGGAAAAATCATCAACGATTTTAAATCCTTTCCGTTCGTCCAGCTACGTCGAAGGACTCCGAGAGGGTTTTTCAGCCGCCTGCTAGCCCATGTTTGCGGGGTTTGGGCGAGGGATGGGGAAAAAACTCAATAAAATCATGGAGCGGGTGTTGGTTGTGCGATGTTCATAGGGGCACAAATTAGATTGATAGGCACATCAATTTGCTTGACATATGCTCTGTAATTGTCGTAGGTTGCAGCTATCCTAAGATAGGAGCACGCTATGTACCTGCGCACCACCAAAGTCAAGCGCCCCGACGGTCACATCGACGAGTACATCCGGTTGGTCGAATCGCTTTGGAACGACGGCCGCCCGCGTCACCGAATCGTTTGCAATCTGGGAAGAAAGGATCTGTTGGCTCCCCATGCCGAGGCGCTTTTGCGGCTATTGAAAGGAGAGCCAAAACCCCAAAAGGGAAGTGCCGAGGCGATCGGAGCGTGGGACTGGGGAGTGATGCGGGTGGCGCGTCATTTGTGGCAAGAGCTGGGATTGCAACACAGCCTTGACAGTTTAGCCAAGCGAGGTGGGGATCGGGGAGAATGGGCCGACCGGGCCTTAGCGCTGGTAACCAACCGGTTATGTGGGCCGACGAGCGAGCATGGGATGGCGCGTTGGCTGGAGACCGATTACGTCTGTGATCGAGCCGGACGGCGTTGGTTGGCTGAGTGGCGCGAGGATTCAGAACGCTTGGCGAGCCGCCGGCCGCGGGTTCGGGTGAAAGACCGCCAACTCCGACAGTGGTATGGGACCCTGGATCGATTGGCTGTGCACAAAAAGGAAATTGAGAAGCAACTGTTTTTTCAGCTGCGCAATTTGTTTTCATTGAACGTGGACCTGGTTTTCTACGATTTGACCTCGACCTATTTTGAGGGCCGAGGTCCTGGGGGACTGGCCAAGCACGGCCATAGTCGTGATGGCAAACCGCGCAACCGCCAGGTGCTGGTCGGGGTGGTGATGATCGATGGTTGGCCCATTGCCCATCATGTATTTGAAGGCAATCAGCGCGACGCTTCAACGGTGCAGACTGTGCTTAAAGACCTGGAGGGAAGGTTCGGTCTTCGTCGGGTCGTCTTCGTTGGGGATCGAGGGATGGTGACCTCGAAGAATCTCGATTTGCTTCGTTCGTGCCAGCAAGGATACGTGGTCGGGCTCAACCGTCGAAGGCGACCCGAGGTGTTTGAGTATCTTAAGCGAGCCACAGGCCCGTGGCAGGAGTGTCCCGTGGGGATGGTTGCCAGCGAGAAGCGCGACAGGCCCAAGACTTTGGTTCAGGAAGTGGCCTCGGACAAACCCGGGGTCAGAGTGTTTGTAGTGCACAGCGATGAGCGGCTGAGCTACGAGCAGAGCGAGCGTGAAAAATCGATGCGGCAAGTCCGTGAGGAGCTGGATTCGCTTAAAGAGAGAGTGGCCAAAGGCAAATTGAAAGCGCCAGAAAAGATCGGTGCCGCGGCGGCCAGCATCTTAGGGCGCCATCACGGGTTTCGCTACTACGATTGGGAGCTCAAAGACGGCAAATTCCACTCCTTTGAGCATCCCGTGAACTTCAAACAAGAACAGGCGTTGGAAGGCAAATATCTGATCCAGACCGAGGAGTCCAATCTCTCGGCTGTTAACGCCGTAGAGATTTACAAAGAGCTCAGCGAAGTGGAGCGGGCGTTCGCCGAGCTTAAAGATGTGATCGAGATGCGCCCCATTTATCACCACAAGGCCAACAGAGTCCAGGCGCACATCTTCGTTGCCTCATTGGCGTTTCTGCTCGATCGGGCGTTGGAGAAAAAGCTGAAGGCTCAAGGACTGGATCTCAGCTCTAAGGAAGCATGGCAGATTCTGAAGACCGTGCGGGTGGTAGAAATCGAGCTGGGTGGTGGCGAGCAGAAGCGTTCGGTGACTCACGGCACGGCGCGGGCTGTGCGGATACTACGAGCGCTCGGAATCAGCAATCTCGATCCAGACCCCTTAGCAAAGAGCGGAAAACAGGCCGCCTAGTGACACTTCTCAAAACCACCCTCTTCATTTTCGCTAACTTACCGGCGCAACCCGCAAACATGGGCTAGCGCTTTCGTTTCATTGAGCAAGTAAACGGACTGCTCTTTTTTTAAACGCCATTAAGTTCTGATCCCACAATTTCTTTGATTTGCTTCGAGCCGAGCGAATACAATATCGTTATCACGGAGGTGTGCTATGGCGGCTCCAAGACATTACGATGAAGATCTCAGATCTATTGGCCAAGCGCTCGAAGCCAAAGAGATAAGTGTCTTTGAGCTAAAGCACCTTGCGAGTAGCTATATTATTAGGGGTACGCCTGAGCCGACCCGCTCGCTCTATACGAAAGTACTGCGATGGTTTCAGCGATTACGCAGCGGTTCCGCCTCTGAGTCTTTAATTTTAGGCCTGGCCGACATTGAGAAAATGTCGGAAGCCGGGCGACGGAAACGGTCCAACCCCGGGCAGCTTACGAACTTTCGCAGTATTTCGAATCTCTTGCGCACAATAGGCGCCTATCTCGACTTTAGCGAGTTCGAGCTGGTTGAGCTGCACAAACGGCCAATTTCCATTACATTGTCGTATCGAGATAAAGCAGGTCACGATCAAAAAGAAGACCGAACCATTTCATCTTTCTACAAGCTGTTTCTTGAACTTTGTGAGAAACGAGCCCAGAAAACAGTGCTGCCGTCGGGAAAGTAAATATTCTTGACTATCACGTTATGTGTGGCCGGTTTACAACCACATTCCTTTTCGTGAAATCAAGTTCCGCTGGATCTTCTGGCCGGTGATTGTAAGAACTGAAAACGGCAACGAGGCGCGACTGGGCTAGGCTAGCCTGAGCGGCAGGTTTAGCAGCGATAAAAGTCGCGGGAAATAGGAAACGGAGGATTGCCGGCTAGTGCCGCGAGATTCAACTCGATAGCCATGTCCCGAATCTGCTTCAGGCCAGGTGGGGCTTGGGTCCCGCTACTGCCTCAAGCTCGCCGCGTCACAAAGTTCTGAAGCCGGTAAGCTGTTGAAATTACTAGCCATCGGTCGCCTTCAGGCGAAACGTTTTTGATAATCTCACGAGCACGCTATTTGCGTACTTCTACGTCGTGCCGAAGCGGATGCACTGAAAGCGCCGTTTCTCGGAAGATACAGATGAGGACAGAAGTTA
>DASWHT010000466.1:0-2847 GCA_036398075.1 Binatia bacterium
GCCACCGATGAGACGCACGATATCGACATGATGCGGACCCTGATTGAGGACCACCCCGCGAGTCATGGCCAGCTCATGTTTCATCCGCGGCCGGTACATGAACTCGTTGTAGTTCCAGGTATTGATCATGCGGAGCCGTCCCAGCTCGCCACTCTTCACGATCTGGCGAATCTTGCGGATCGGCGGGTCGAAGCTATGGGTGTGGCCGCAAAGAAGCTTGACGCCATGCTTCTCCGCCGCTTCGTTCATCTGATCGCACTCTGTCAGATTCATAGCCATAGGCTTTTCGACGATGATATGTTTCTTGTGTTTCGCGGCGGTGATGGCATGTTCCGCGTGCAGCGAATTCGGCGTGGCGATATAAACGGCGTCGACGTTCGGGCTGGCGCAGAGCTCGTCAACGCTCGCATATCCCTCGGCATTATACTGCTCGCGAAACTTCGCCACGGCGTCCGCCCGCGTGTCAGCGGCGGCGGTGATTTCGATGAAGGGCAACTTTGAAATGGGCGGCAAAATTTGCGTGCTGGCCACGCCCAGGCCCGCCATTCCCAATCGCAATATTTGACTCAGAGCCTTGCCCTCGCTTCCGTTTCCAGGTTTTTGGTGTATTCCTTCCAATCCCTGTTATCAGAAATCATATCGGAAACCACCAGTAGATGCGGAAACCGGTTCTGCTCCGGCGCCCTGACGACATGCGGCGGTTCGCCGCCCGCCTGGACGTCCTTAATAGCTCTTTCCAGGAGCTTGCGCGCTGCAACGATAGCCTTATCTGAAGAAACTAGATTCTCTTCGGTACGGTCCTGGACTGCGCCTTGACTCGCCGTGGCGAAGGCGTCATGGGCTTGAAAGCCGGCGCCCATGCCCGCATAGGTGTGCGTCTTCATCGAGTCCCGGTCCTGCAGGTAACGGTTGGCCTCGTTGCGCACCAGCCGGTAGCCGGGCGTCAGCTCGGAGCGTTCCCGGCTGACCAGCTCTTTTTGCAACGCCGCCTTCGAGCTGTAGACAAACGTATACTTCCAGTGGTGCGTATCATCGATGGGCACATGCCAGTTCACCGAATAGCCCTCACCGCCGGTCTGTCCGGGGAAGGCGCTCAAGTTGGGCAATATGAAATACGAGACGCGCAGGTATTTTTTGTCATCTTCCAACTGCCGCACCGTGTAAATGCGCACGCCGAAGTCAGTCAGCTCGACGTCGATGGTCGGCGCGGTATTTCGCGCCACCAAGTTGTAATGAGACTCGCCGGCGCCGCGCACGCCGCGATAACTTTCGTCGCGGTTTTCTAAAAAACGATGGAGAAAGGAGAGGTGGACCGGATCGATATTCCCTTCGTTGGCCTGCTGGTAATTGCACTCATGAAAGATTTTCGAGACGTAAAGCTGATCAGGCGGCGCTTTTAGAAATTCATAATTGGGCAACAGCGGCGGTTGTCCGGGTCCCATGTAAGTGAAAATCACTCCGCCCGCCTCGGTGCAAGGATACGCGAGATGGCGAATATTGTCCCTGTGATTACCACCGCCGGGCTCTCCGGGTTGCTCCAGACAGCGCCCCTGAATGTCGTAGAGCCAACCATGATAGAGACACCTTAGCCCGCCGTTTTCGACCCGCCCGTAGCTCAGATCGGTTCCCCGATGAGAACAGTGAATGCCCAAAAGGCCGGCGCGCCGCTCTTCGTCGCGGAATAGGACCAGATCTTCGGCAAGAATTGTTGTCTTCAGAGGCGAAGCCACTGGAGGCAGCTCTGCGGAAAGACAAACGGGCTGCCAGTAACGCCGTAGCAACTCGCCGGCCGGCGTGCCGCGCCCCGTCTGCGTCAGGAGTTGGTTCTCCTCTCTCGTCATCATATTACTGCCCTCCGCCGCGCGGGAACGGACCGCCGGTTTGCATTTCAAAAACATTTGGGCGACAGGCGCGTCCTGCCCTGGGCGTCGCGCGAGGTAATGGCCAATTCAGGAGAACTATACGGCTCACCGACTCTCCTATATAGCTTCTGCCGCCGCTTGGCTGATACAGAATCATTTTAGTACCACTAATTTCAAGAGCTCGCCGCCGTCGTTGCCAACTGTTTCATTGCTTTTTCGACGACCGTCAACTAAGATAAATTTGTGTTTTAAAACCTGCGTTCCAAGCAAATCGACATTCGATCCTGATGCTCTATTTCTTAAAGCAGGCTGGGATCTGGGCGGTCACGGTGCCGGCGGCGCTTCTAACCGTTATCTTCGGCCTCTTCGATCCTCACGGCAAGTATGTGTATTGCCTCACTCGTTTTTGGAGCTGGATGATCCTCGCCATGATTGGAGTTACGATAAAGGTCCGCGGTCTAAGCCGCCTCGATGGGCGGCAGCAGTATCTCTTTTTGGTGAATCACCAGAGCAACATCGATATCCCGGTGCTGGTTCAAAGCCTGGGCAACTTTCAATTACGTTGGATCGCAAAAAGGGAGCTTCTCTGGGTGCCTTTCTTTGGCTGGGCGATGTGGGCCGGAAAACACATCATCGTGGACCGCGCGGATAGCACCGGCGCGCTCGGCAGTTTAAAGAAGGCCGCGGCCCGCATGGCAAGCGGTATCTCGGTCGTAGTGTTTCCCGAAGGCACGCGCAGTCCGGACGGGCGTCTGCTACCGTTCAAACGCGGCGGCTTTTTACTCGCGGCCCAAACCGGCGCGCCCATCGTGCCTGTGACCATCAGCGGGAGCTACAAAATAATGCCAAAGGGCGACTGGCGTCTGCGCCCCGGCATCGTCGAGGTCCATGTCGGCGAACCCATACCGATGGCGAACCTCCGGCAGGGATCGCTGCGCGCGTTGGCGACTGAAGTCCAACGGATCGTTGAAAAAAACCTCACGCT
>DASWHT010000467.1:0-6484 GCA_036398075.1 Binatia bacterium
TTGAGCAGCCTGCGACGAGCGTTTACCAGCAACCGCTAGTCGCACCGCTGCTTGTAAACTCCCCGGGAGCGGTCTAAGACAATAGAAAATTGACAAAGCTTCAGGAAAACATTCCATGTCCATACGCACCGCGCTCACCGAACAAGTTCGCCAGATGCGGCAAACCGACTCGTTATTGTGGCTCGTTGCCTTGGGTCACACGTTTACCCATTGGTGCCCGGCGACGTTTTATCTGCTCCTGCCTTTTCTGGTGAAGGAAATGGGGCTGAGCTACAGCCAGGCGGGTTTCCTCGTGACCGTCAGGGTGGCGGCCAATCTACTAGTTAACATTCCGGCCGGCATGCTGGTGGATATCATCGGCAAAAAGGGCCTGCTTATGGCGCTTGCCCTGATCGCAACCGGCGTGCCGTACTTTCTAGTCGGCGTCAGTCACAACTTTTTTTGGGTGGCGCTGTTCATGGCGTTTGTCGGCGTGGGCAATTATCTGTGGCACCCGGCGGCGATATCGACGCTCTCGGAAAAATACCCTGACAAGCGCGGCTTCGCCATCGCGATTCATGCCATCGGACCGAACATCGGTGAGAGCGTGGCGCCGCTATTGGTCGGCGTGTTGTTGCTTTATCTGTCGTGGCGCAACGTGCTTTTTCTCAATCTTATACCTGGCATCGTGATCGCTTTCATTTTATGGAAGTTCCTGTTCGGCAAGCTGAACTCGCGGACACAATCAAAAAAAGGGCTCTCGGCCAAGGAGTATCTGGCCGGAATGAAAAAAATGGCGCAGAACCCAAGCATCCTGGCGCTGGTGCTGGTGGCCGGCATGCGTTCGATGACGCAGCAGGGATTGCATACGTTTTTGCCGATTTACTTAACCAATGACCTGGGGCTTTCGAGCGCCGTCGCCGGGCTTTATCTTTCCGTTACTCAAACCGCCGGGATGATCGGCACACCCATCGCGGGGAGCATATCCGACCAAAACGGCAGAAAACGGGTGTTAACGGCTGGTTTGTTTTCGACGAGCGTCGTCCTGGTTATCCTCGCCTACTTTCAACTTGCCTGGTTGTTTATTACTGGTCTGGCGCTGCTTGGATTTTTTCTCTACGCCGTCAGGCCGGTGATTTGGGCCTGGGTGCTCGATCTCAGCCCCAAGGAATTGGGCGGGAGCGCGGTTAGCTTCTTTTCCGGTTCGCAGTCGCTGCTGAGCTCGCTATCGCCCGTCATCTGCGGCTTCATAGCCGACCGCTGGGGAATCCTCGCAGCCTTCTATTTTCTCGCCGGCACTGTGTTTGTCGCCAACTTGATCGTGCTAACGATTCACGAAGGGAAACGCGAAGAACCGATGATGGTTGAAGAGCCGGCGTAGCGGATTGCCTCGATCTTTGGTTCAAAGTTCAAGGTTCAATGTTCAAAGTTAGAGACAACGGTTTAGCCGTTCAATAGGAGGGGCTCCGGAATACGTTGAACCTTGAACGTTGAACTTTGAACCGATAGTCGTCATCGCGACGACGACTATCGCTTTCACCCGACCGCTCGCTTCGCTGCTTCCTGAATGGCCCGGCGCGTATAGACGCGCGCCAGATGAGCGCGGTAACCCGCGGCGGCGTGAAGGTCTTCCAGCGGGTCGCTGCCGTCGGCGACGAGAGAGGACGCTTCGTCAATCAACTTGGCCGTCAACTTGTTGCCGCGCAAGCGCTGTTCGACCGCGTGGGCGCGAAAGGGTTTTTCGCTCAAACCGGTGATACCGATGCCGATTTCTTCACAGCCTCCCTTTGGGCTGAGTCTAAGCCAGACCGCCGCGCCGACAATTGCGAAGCCGGATGCCTGCTGGGCCATTTTGAGATAGGCGCTGCCACAGCGCGTGGAGAACGCCGGCACGCGCACCTCGGTTAGAATTTCCGTCGCTTCAGTCACCGTGGTCATGGGACCGAGGAAAAAATTCTCCGCGCCAATCCTCCGCTCGCCTTTCGGTCCGGCGAGCTCGAGTTCTGCGGCGAGCGCGAGGATTGCCGCCGGCCAGTCGGCGGCGGGATCGGCGTGGGTCAGGCTGCCACCGATGGTGCCGCGATTGCGCACTTGAACGTCGCCGATCACCCGCGCCGTTTCGTTGAGGAGGGGACATTTTCTCCGCAATAGCGCAGAGCTTTCGATCTGGTAATGGGTCGTGAGCGCGCCGATGACGAGCTTATTCCCCTCTTGCTTGATGCCGGTGAGGCCGGGGATTTTTCTGAGGTCCACCAGCACTTTGGGATTGGCGAGCCTGAGCTTCATTAGCGGCAACAGGCTGTGGCCGCCCGCCAGAATTTTTGCGTCTTCGCCGCGCGCAGCCAGCTCGCGCAGCGCATCATCTAAAGTCTTCGGCGCGACGTAATCAAAGGCCGCCGGGATCATCTTCGCCCTCCAGCCACGGCGGCTTTTGCGCCCTGGCACAGGCGCCAGATTTTTTGCGGCGTAAGCGGCATGTCGATATGGGTGACGCCGAAGGGCGCCAGCGCGTCGATCACCGCGTTCACGATGGCCGGCGTGGAGCCGATGGTTCCGGCTTCGCCTATGCCTTTGATGCCCAGAGGATTGACCGGGCTCGGTGTTTCCGTTCGCGAGAGACGCAAACGCGGCAGGTTTGTTGCCTTGGGCACCGCATAATCCAACAAGCTGCCGTTGCGCAGCTGGCCATTCTCGTCGTAAACCACTCCCTCGTACAGCGCCTGCCCCAAGCCCTGCACGATGCCTCCCTGAAGCTGCCCGTCGACGAGTAGCGGATTGATAACCTTGCCGCAGTCATCCACGGCGAAGTATTTCTTGATGGCAATGTTGCCGGTTTGCGGATCGATTTCCACGACGCAGATATGCGTGCCGAAGGGAAACGTGAAGTTGGACGGTTCAAATTGATATTCGGCGGCCAGGCCCGGCGCTGTCTTGCCCGACGAATCTCCAGTTTCCTGAGCCTGCCTGGCGATTTGTTGGATCGTGAGCGCTTTTTTCGGCACGCCTTTGACGCTGAATCGGCCGTCGGAAAATACCACGTCATCCGCATCTACTTCTAAAAGGTGCGATGCGATCTCTCGGGCTTTTTCTCTTACCTGCTCCGCTGCATGATAGACGGCGATGCCGCCCACCGCCGTCGCCCGGCTGCCGAAGGTGCCCATGCCCCTGGCTACCTGACCGGTATCGCCGTGGACCACGGTGATATCGTCCAGCGCGACGCCCAATTCGTCGGAGACGATCTGCGCGAAAGATGTCTGCTGCCCTTGGCCGTGCGGCGACGCCCCGGAGAAGACCGTGACTTTTCCGCTGGGCTCCAATTGCACTTTGCCATACTCCCAGAAGCCCGGTCCCATGGCGCAAATCTCGACATAGGTCGAAAGCCCGATGCCCAAATATCTTCCCCGGCTTCTGAGTTTCCTTTGCTCGCGGCGCAGTTTTTCATAGCCGGCAAGCTTGAGCGCTTTGCCGAGCGCCAGCTGATAATTGCCGCTGTCGTAGGCGAGACCGGTGGCGGTCTTGAACGGAAACTCGGAGGCCTTGGGAAAATTCCTTCTCCGCACCGCCACCGCGTCGAGCTTCAGCTCTTGTGCCACGCGGTCGATGATTCGCTCGATCACATAGGCCGCTTCGGGCCGTCCCGCGCCGCGGTAAGCGTCGGTGGACATTTTGTTAGTGAAGGCTGCCGAGAGTTCAATGCTCATCGCGGGAATCTTGTAGCAGCCGGAAAGCATGAGACCCGTAAAGGGCGGAATGGCGGGGGTGAAAAGCTGGTGATAGGCGCCGATGTCGGCGATGACTTTGTATCTGAGCCCTAAGATGGTCCCATCTTTCCTTACCGCCACTTCGACTTCGCCCACTTGTCCCCGGCCATGAATCGTCGCCTGGATGTTTTCCCTGCGCTCCTCGATCCACTTCACCGGGCGGTTGAGTGTGAGGGCAAGATATCCCAACAGCGCCTCCTCGGCGTAAACATTGAGCTTGCAGCCGAATCCGCCGCCCACGTCCGGCGCGATGACGCGAACCTCGTTTTCTGGGAGCTTGAGCAGTTGCGCGAGATGGGTTTTAAGAATGTGCGGAATCTGCGTCGATGACCAGACCGTAAGTTCTTTTGCCTCCGGTAAATAGCGGGCCAAAACGGCGCGGGTCTCGATGGCGATGGGCGCAAGGCGCTGATGGACGAGGCGCTGCTTTACGATCTTATCCGCTTGTTTGAAAGCCTTGGCTAGATCGCCCTGCTCATGCTTCCAGCTAAACGCGAGGTTGTCAGTAAATTCAGAATGGATAACCGGCGACCCCGGGGTCAAAGCCTTTTCCGGGTCCGAGACTACCGGGAGCGCCTCGTATTCCACTTGAATGAGATCGAGCGCATCCCGCGCGGTATACCGATCCTCGGCGACTACGGCGGCGACTCCCTCGCCGGCGAAACAGACTTTGCCGATCGCGAGGACGTGATGTGCGGGGATCTTGAGCGTTGGGTTGTCCGCGGTGGTCGGCAGAGTGCCGATTTTGTCTTCGAGCTCCGGGCCGGTGCAAACCGCGACTACACCGGAAAGCCGGAGCGCCGCGCCGGTGTCAAGTTTTTCGATCCGCGCGTGGGCGTAGGGGCTTCTCAAGATCGCCACGTGGAGCGTCTTGGGAAGGTTGATGTCGTCCACATATTGGCCGAGCCCGCGGATCAGTTTGGGATCTTCGCGGCGCTTTACCCTGGCGCCCACCGATTTGCTTACGGGCATCGCTTCTCCATTTTGGATTTTCGTCTGCGGGGCCGCTTTTGCATTGGGTCCGGTCTATTGCCTGTTGCCTCTCACCTAACGCCTTCTTAAGTCCTTTCTCTTCATCCTTTTGGCGGCGTACTGAACGGAGTCGACGATATGCTCATAGCCGGTGCAGCGGCAGAGGTTGCCATCGATCGCGTGGCGAATCTCCGGCTCGCTGGGCTTCGGGTTGCGCATCAGAAGTTGATATGCGGAAAGAATCATTCCCGGCGTGCAAAAGCCGCATTGAAGCCCGTGACATTCCCAAAACGCTTCCTGGAGCGGATGGAGTCTGGCCCCTTGAGCCAGACCTTCGATGGTCAGAAGCTCGGCGCCGTCAGCTTGCACCGCGAGCACCGTGCATGACTTGACGGCCATGTTGTCAAACATGACCGTGCAAGCGCCGCAACTGCTGGTGTCGCAGCCGATATGCGTGCCGGTCAGGCCGAGAACGTCACGAAGAAAGTGAACCAGCAGCAGCCGCGGCTCGACTTCGAGGGAATGCTCAATACCGTTGATTCTGAGAGTGATCTTCTGTTTCCGCACGCCGTCCATGCTTTTCTTACCGCTCGAAGCCTTCATACCTCAATGGCCCGCCGGCGATCAAGTAATTTTTTCCATCTATCACGATACTTGAAAATTTACGCACCTTGGGCAAATTTCCTCGGCGCCCTACCCCCTCGAACACAGGATATTACTCGCGCCAAGTCGCCAAGTTCGGATTCGTTGTTCTTTACCTTTGCGCCCTTTGCGTTCTTTGCGGTTAAATGTCTTCTTTGGTTGCGGCTCCGCCGCACTGGGTCAGCGCACGATGGGCAGTCCGACGGCTTCTAATATCTCTTTGAGAATCTCCTCCGCTTTCGCCCGATACTGCGGCTCATACCAGGCGGCCTTTTTCCCTTTGATGAGTTTCGCCGATTGGGTGCCTGGGATCAGCGGACTGCCGTTTCCCTCGACTTCATCTAAAAGCCTCTGGCCCTCCTCGGAGAGCGACCAGACGATCCAGAGCTTCGCGCCATTGAGATGCGCCGCGCCGCGCGGAATGAAAACCACATCTCCCAAGTTGACTGGGATGGGCTCCGCCAGCGTAAAGCCGATATGCTCTGCCTTACCCGACCTCGTCTGCTCGTAATAGGTCGAATAGAAACTGCCGCAGACGATGACGTACTCGCCCAGCGCCAGCTTGGTCATAGCGCCGGTTCGGTCACGCTCAAAGATCGTCTCGTTCGCGGCCAATTGGCGCGCATGAGCGAGCGTTTTTTCCCGTCCCCACACTTTGGGCTGCCAAAGAATTTCCAGGTGGCGCGGTCTGGTATCCATCGCCACTTTTTTCTTCCACGTCGGAGCCGCGCAATCCTCCCACGTGAGTTTCTTCCCGACGTCATCCGGAACGAGCTTGCGGTTATAGGCGATGCCGTAAAGCTGTGAACGATAGTTGACGCCGAAGCCGTCGGGATGCACGTGCGGGGGCGTCACGCCGAGAGATTTCCAATCCACTTTTTCTACTACGTTCGCGCGCAGCGCGGTGGGCACCTGGGTTTCGCTCAGCACCGTCACGTCATAGGAAATTTTTCCGGCGGCGAGCTCCGACAAGACTCGCTCCCGCTCGCGCGAGCCTCCCACCCGCTCATACTCGACCTTGAGAAACGGGTAGCGGGTTTGAAAAACTTCTACAATTTTCTTGGCCCCAGGTTTGCCCGCCTCCTCCCACCTGACCGTCAGCCCCACCTTAATCTTCCCTTCCTCCTTCG
>DASWHT010000468.1:0-9223 GCA_036398075.1 Binatia bacterium
TCGGCGCGCAAGCTCGACCCGTTGGGGCGGTATATTTCGGAAGCGGCCTGGAAAGATTTCTTGGACCGTTACTATGACACCAGCGCTAATGGCAATTGAGCCTAAAAAAATTCTCATTCTGCTGCACGGCTCCATCGGCGATGTGACCCGTGCCTTGCCGCTGGCGGGTTTATTGCGCCGTCGCTTTCCCAACGCAACCCTCGCTTGGTCCGTGGAGCCGGCGTCCCTGCCTCTGGTCGAGCTTTGCGGCGCCGTGGATGAAATCATCGTATTCGACAGGCCGCGCGGCGTGACAGCGGTTTTCCGCTTCCTCAAGGCCATCCGGGCGCGGCATTTCGATCTGGTTCTCGACATGCAGCGTCATTTGAAAAGCGGTTTGATCAGCCGCTGGTCCGGCGCGCCCTACCGGTTGGGATTTCACCGGGCGGACGCCAAGGAGTTCAACTGGCTATTCAACAATTGCTACATCTCCGCCGCCGGCGACGACACGCCGAAAATATTACATTACACGAAATTCGCCGAGTATTTCGGCATCGATCCGAGGCCCATCGAATGGAATCTGGGATTGACGGCGGAGGACTTTGGCAAGGCTGAAAGGCTTCTCGGCGAAACGCGGCGAGACTTCGGAGTTTTGTTCATCGGCAGCCGCTGGGAAAGTAAACGGTGGTTCGCGTCGCAAATCGCGGCCGCCGCGGCCGAGATCCGCCGGCGTCATGGCTTTGACGTTGTATTTCTCGGCGCCCCCGCCGACCAAGCGCTCGGCAATGAAGCCGAGACGATGGTGCGAGGGAAAGTCATCAATTTGGTCGGCCGGACATCGCTCCGCGACGCCGTCGCGATCATAGCGCAGGCGCGTTTTTGTCTCGGCCCGGATACCGGCCTGATGCATATCGCCGCCGCAATGGGCACGCCCGTGGTATCGCTCTGGGGCGCGACAGACCCGGTGCGCACAGGACCTTACGGATTCGATGATCTGGTCATTCGCGGCAAAGCCGACTGTTCGCCCTGTTATCGCAAGACCTGCTCCATTGGCCGGATTTGCATGCAGTCCATAGATGTCGGTGCTATTTTGGCGATGATCGACAACGCATTGGCGCGCCGTGAGACGGCGCGCGCTGTTCGTCCACAAGCCCGTGTCTCAGTATATTAGCGAACGAGACGGCGCCTGGCGCCTGTGGTTTCGCAGCGATCTTTGGAATCGAGAGCTCTGGGGCGAGCTGCGCGACCGTCTGGCGGCACAGCGCCCGGGCCGCCATCCCTGCACCGTGGAAATTCGCCTGGCGGGAGCGGCTGAGCCGCTGTTTGTGAAGGCGTTTTACGGAACTTCCGCTTGGGCATCGTTCAAGGATTTTTTCCGCCGCTCCAAGGCCGTGCGCTCGCTAGTGCTGACGGAGAGTTTCACCGGCTTGGGTTTCAACGCCCCCATCGCGATCGGCGCGGGGGAGGAGCGATATGCAAACCTGCTGCGCCGCTCCTTCGTGGTCACTTTGCCGGTGCAAGGCCGGCCGTTGCCGTTTTTCCTGCGCGATCATTTGCAGACGCCCATACCGGGCATTGCATTGGGCCAGAAGCGCCAGGCTCTGGCGCACTTGGCGATGGAAATCAGGAGGCTCCACGATCTCGGCTTTGTCCACGGCGACCTCGTGCCCGGCAATATTTTCGTTGCGCCGGCAACGGACGGAACCATGGGTTTCTGTTTTATGGACAACGACCGCACGCGCCGCTATCCAACTTGGTTGCCGCACCGGCTGTGGCGGCGCAATCTGGTTCAACTCAATCGTTTGCCGCTGGCCGGCATTTCGCTTCAGGACCGCCTGCGATTTTTTCACGCTTATACGGGGCGCAATAAACTCGCGCGCCGGGACCGCAAATTGGTTCACTGGTTGGAGCAAAAAACCCGGCAGCGGCGCAGAGAGTGCGACGCCGTCGATGCCTCGGGAAGTTTTCGCCGGCTCATGCGCTGGGATACGCCGGGACATTGAACCGCTGCGCCGCAATCAAAGGGAAGAAGAGAATTTAACACAAAGGGCACAAGCAGACTGATTGCGTCGGGTTCAAGCCGTTCAAGTCGTTCAAGCCGTCGAACAATCCGGTGAACGGTTTGAACGATTGGAACTTTTGGAACGACTGGAACGCGCGCAGCGGGTGAGGGAAGTTTACTAGCCAATGCCGAATCGCTATATTCTCGATGCCGTAAAAACATTGTGGGCCGGCGACGCGAGCCCCGGCAAGAAGCTCCTGGACTTGAGTTGCGGCCACGGGCATAGCGCTCGAATGCTGGCCGCGACCGGCGCATCGGTGGTGGCCACCGAGTATGGGAGCTTGGGCCACCTGGGGGCCGGCATTCTATGCGTCGGCGGCGTTGACTTGAACGGCGCGTTGCCGTTTAAGTGCGGTTGCTTCGACGGGGTGAATTTAACCGAGGTCATCGAGCATATCGAAAACCAGGCGCAATTGATTCGTGAGATCGCGCGGGTGCTCAAACTCGGCGGCGTTGTGGCTATCAGCACGCCGAACGTGCTCAATGTCCATTCCCGGCTGCGATTTCTATTCACCGGATTCTTGCGCGGCCGGGTCAGGCCTGCGCATTACAGCCACCCGCCGGGGCAGGCGCCGAACATTTACCTGCTGCACTTCTATGAGCTGTATTATCTCTTTTTTCACTCCGGCCTAGAGGTGCAGCAACTGTGCAAGACTCGGATCAAGTTTGCGCCGGTTTTTTTCACAATTCTATTCTATCCGCTGATGTGGATTTTTAGTCTGGAAGCCGTCATCCGCGCCGAAAAAGATCCGGTCCAACGGGGGTATAATTGGCAAATCTTACGCTGGCTGCTTAGCGCGCCGCTGCTGCTATCGGACAATATCGTCGTCAAAGCGAGGAAGACGCGGCGGGGATGAAAATCGCCCTTGCCCACAAGCGGCTTGATTTAACGGGCGGCACGGAGAGAGACCTATTCCGGACCGCCGAAGGATTGCGGGACCTGGGCCATGAAGTGCATCTTTTTTGCGCGGAATTTGGCGTCGAAGCTCCGGCGGGGACCTTCTCCCATCGCCTTCCCGTGCTGCCATTGGGCCGCACGGCTCGACTGTGGAGTCTGGCCACATGGGGACCCGAAACTGTCCGTCGACATCGGTGCGACGTCGTCGTCGGCTTCGGTCGCATGGTAACCCAGGATGTCGTGCGCAGCGGCGGCGGCACGCACCGGGGGTTTCTCGAGCGGCTCGGCAGAGAGGGTGGAGCGCGGCGGCGTCTTTGGCAGCGGTTGAGTATTTACCATCGGAGCCTCTTAGCGCTGGAAAATAGGCAGTATGCCGCGGGACGGTATAGCAAGATCATCGCCGTGTCGCAGGAAGTCAAGCGCGACATCATAAACCATTACGCCGCGCCCGCGGACCGCATCGCAGTGCTCTATAACGGCGTGGATCTGGATCGTTTTCAGCTTTCTTTGCGGGAGCAATGGCGCCGCCCAATTCGCCAAGAGTGGGGCATACCCGACCACGCGCCGCTGGTGGCTTTTGTGGGCAGCGGCTTTCGCCGCAAGGGGCTGGACCGCTTGCTCGCAATCTGGGGCTTGCCCGGTTTGCGAGAGGCCTACCTTTTAGTGGTGGGCGAGGACGCGAGAATTGACCAGTACCGTGCGCGCGCCAAGGCTTCGGCCGGCGAGCGCATTATATTTACCGGACGGCAGGAAGCCGTCGAAAGATTTTACGGCGCAGCGGATGTGGTCGCGCTGCCTTCGATTCAAGAAGCTTTCGGCAACGTGGTCCTGGAGGGACTGGCTTGCGGTCTGCCGGTCGTCGTCACCCGCGGCGTCGGCGCGGCCGAAGTTTTACGGGAAAACCTGGCGCAGGGAATCGTAAATAATCCTGATGCTCCGAGCCAGTTGGCGGAGAAGATCACCGCCCAATTGCGGTGGTCGAAGGAGCCGTCTTACAGAAAGGCAGCGAGAGAATTGGGCGAGGATTATTCCTGGCGGAATCATTTTCATAAACTCGAAGCCGTGCTCTTGGAAGCGCGCGCCGTGAAACAAAGTGAAAGAGTTTCCTGATTTTGTTTCAGTGCGACATGAAAACTCATCCATGTGGCTCGCGCGAGACCTGGCCAGCCAATCGATGATTGAGCTGATGGCGGACCCTGACCGTCTGTTTGAGCGTTCAGATTGCGTCATCATTAAAGACCAACGGAAGATCAAAGTCGGGCGCGCGCCGCTCGAATGGGGTGGAAAAAAAATAGTCGTTTACATCAAGCGCTACAACGCTTTTTCTCTCCGCTACCGTCTTCAATCTATTTTTGCTTGCTCCGGCGCGGAGAAATCACTTCGCGGCGCGGCCGCTCTATCAACCATCGGCATCGCGACGGCGCGTCCCGTTGCCGCCATCGAACAGCGAACCGCCGGAATGCTGCTCAAGAGCTTTTACGTAAGCGAAGAGATCAAGGACGGAAAAACCGCGGACGCCTACTGGAAGGAAAAGTTAGCGACCCTGCCGGCCCCCGCGGGCGCGCAGCGTCGGCGCCGGTTTCTCAACGATCTAGCCGGGTTGTTTTCTCGCTTGCACGACCATGACGTTTACCACAATGATCTTAAGGACGCGAATATTCTCATCGCGTTGCAGGGCGGCGCTCTGGAGGAGGGATTTTTCCTTCTAGATTTGGAAGGAGTGCGCCGGGGCGTCCGCCTGAACCGAAGCCGGCGTATTAAGAACCTCGTGCAATTGAACCGAACCCTGGGAAAATATCTCAAGCAATCGGAGCGCTGGTATTTTTTGACCAACTACCTGTCATCAGCGGGCGTCGACCGTGGCACAAAGAAACGCTGGGCGGCGGCTATTCATAGACAAAGCGTTCGACTGGACAAGATCAAGAGTATCGATCATGGACGCTGAATTGGCCACGGGACCAAGCATGGATGACAGCTCACCGGTTTCGGTTCACGACGGCAAAAGAATTCTCCTGATTGCCCTGCTGACCTGTGCGGCCGTGCGCCTTTATCTCGTGTGGCAATACTACTGTATCAGTTCGGACGGCGTAGATTACATCGAGGCGGCCAGGGATTTCTTCGCCGGAAATATCTCAGCCGGACTCGGCTCCGTTTATCCGCCGGGGTATCCGATAATGATCGCCGCCGCATTTGCGGCGATTCGAGACTGGGAGCTCACCGGACAGATGTTGTCGCTCGTCTTTGGCGTGGGCCTGCTCGTTCCATTGTACTTGTTGCTTCGTGACGTATTTGATGAGCGAGTAGCGGGGATTGCGTGTTTGCTTGCCGCGCTGAGTCCTTTTCTCGCTCGCTACGCGGCCCATGTGCGGACCGAGAGCCCCTATTTGTTTTTCTCTACTTTGGCGCTCTGGCTATCGGCCCAAGGGATTCATCAAAATCGCTTTGACCGGTTTTTTTACGGCGGGCTCGTTGCCGGTTTCGCTTATCTCGTGCGTCCGGAAGCCGTCGGCTTGTTGGTCGTTATCCCGGGTTTTCTAGTCTTTCGGAGGATCGTGCAAAAGGAGCGGAGTTGGACCGTCATCAGCAAGTATTCGGCCCTGCTACTAACCGGGTTTTTGCTTTTCGCCTTGCCGTATATCGTGTATTTAAGCATCGACACGGGGCAGTGGGGGGCCCTTAGTCGCAAGGCGGGAGTCACGCTTGCGATTAATCTAGAGAAGTC
This sequence comes from Binatia bacterium, assembly GCA_036398075.1. GTDB lineage: Bacteria > Desulfobacterota > Binatia > UBA9968 > UBA9968 > DATACQ01. The sequence continues at coordinate 5,662 of DASWHT010000468.1, forward strand.
TGGGGTTTTAGACACTGACGGGGATGGTGAAAGCGCAGAGGCTGGATCGCCAGACTTCTTCCAACTGATCCGGCGACACCCGTTACAATACGCGATGAAAGTCCTTACGGATTTGCCCCTCGCTGTCGGCGCCTTTTTCGAGGTCTTGAATTTTTCTTACGTGCCGTTCCTGTTGATTGGGTTGTATTTCGCCATTCGAGGGAAGTCTTGGCGACGCCGAGAGTTCTTAATATTGAGTTTTGTGCTATTTTACCTCATCGGATTGACGATGATTCTGGTGCGGCGCCGTTATTCGCTCCAGCTTGTGCCGGTTTCACTCGGGTGGTGCGCAATCGGCGCTTTATGGGTCTGGCAGTATTGCAACGCTTCGTTCAGCGCTCGCGTGGCGCGGATGGCTGCCGTTTCAATCGCGGCGGTTTTTCTGCTTGCGACGTTGCCGAAAACGCTGAGTCCGATTTCTCGAGAGAAGGCCTATGTCCGCGAAGCCGGCCGTTATCTAGGGAAGCTCAACCGGGACGGGAGTTTAAAGGTCGCCGTTCTCGATGATCGCATTACCTATTATGCCGAAGCACGAACGCTCCTTCTTATTGGCTTGAACGACTCCGCCTTGGGAGATTATTTACGGGAACAAAAGGCCGACTTTTTGGCCGCTGAATCGAAATCATGGCGACGCTATTTTCCCAACGCGGCCCAGCGGCCCGAAGGCCTCGGATTGTCTTTCGATAAAGAGTTTGTCGGCACGCGAAATCACCGTTTGTTGGTGTTCAAGGTCAATTAGATGAAGAACGCCGGATCTCAGCCGCAGCAAAGCAAACCGAAAGTCATCGTGGTTATGCCGGCGTATAATGCCGCAAAGACGTTGCGCATCACCTATGACGCGATCCCCAAGGACAACATCGATCACGTCATCCTGGTCGACGACGGCAGCGGAGACGAAACCTTAAAGATCGCCAAAGAACTGAAGCTCGATGTGTTCGTTCACGCGCGGAACTTTGGCTATGGCGGGAATCAGAAAACTTGCTATACGGAGGCTCTGAAAGAAGGCGCCGATATCGTCGTCATGCTTCACCCCGACTATCAATACGACCCGACGTTGCTTCCTGAACTGGTGGGGCACATCGAGGCGGGTGAGGCTGACGTCGTGCTGGGATCGCGGTTCATGAGCGGCAGCGTCGTGAAGCAGGGAATGCCGTGGTGGAAGTTTTTGGGCAATCGGTTTCTCACCCGGCTGCAAAACTGGGTGCTGGGGCAAAATCTCGCGGAGTATCATACCGGTTATCGCGCGTTCAGCCGGAAAGTATTGGAGGAAGTTCCGTTCCTGCTCAATTCCGACAAATTTGTTTTCGATCAAGAGATGCTGGTGCAAGCGGTTCACTTGGGCTTTCGCATCAAAGAAGTTCCCGTCCCCACGCGGTATTTTCCCGAGGCGTCGAGCGCGAGCTTTGCCGTGAGCGTCGTATACGGGCTGAGCATTCTGTGGCTGTTGGCGCGCTACGAGTTGCATCGCTGGTCATTGCTCGCGCAAAAGCAGTTCGAGTGTTTTCCCGCGCGCTACACGAGAGTTGATTGATGCGTGAAAAGGCCGGCGCGGGGCGCTATCAACTGAAGCAATTCAAATATAACAGCCATTATTGGATTCTCAGGTTCATCGAAGCAGCGCATCGCCCGCTTAGGATCTTGGACGTGGGAACGGCGGATGGCTATCTGGGGGCCCTTCTCAAAGAGCGGGGCCACTACATGGTCGGCGTCGAAACTGACGTTGTCCTGGCTGGTAAAGCCAAATGTCATTACGATGTTTTTCATGAAGCGGATATCGAGGCGTTCGACTTTCCGTCCCGCAATGAATTCGATGTGATCCTATTCGCCGACGTGTTGGAGCATTTGCGCCATCCCGAAAAGGTATTGCGCAGCGCCCTGCCAGCCCTCAATCCCAATGGTCAAATCCTTATCTCGGTTCCGAACGTCGCGAACTTTGTCATACGCCTCGGTTTGCTCTTCGGACGGTTCGAATACGCCGACCGGGGGATACTCGACCGCACCCATCTTCGCTTTTACACGCTGGCGAACCTCGAGAGCTTGATCCGCGCGGCTTCTTGTCGTCTGATCGAAGTGGCGCCGACGCCGGTGCCCGTGCAACTGATTCTCCCATTGACGGATCGGCCGGTATTTTCACCCCTACATGAGCTGCATTTCTTGGCTGTGCGTTTTTGGCGGACGCTGTTGGCCTATCAGTTTGTGGTTAGGGTGGTGCCCGAGCGCGTTTAATTGTTATCGGGGCGTTTTCAGGTAACCGTGTTTTTCAGATTGGAGATGTGGGGCGAGGCAAACAATTAATGTTTCGGGTTAGGGAAACCAATTCCCCGGGCCATTTAATCTTGATCACGTAGAAACATGGAACCACGTATTCTAGTCACGGGCGGCGCCGGTTATATCGGATCGATCCTGTGCGGACGGCTTCTGAACGCCGGGTTTTCCGTTACGGCGGTCGATAACCTGATGTACCAACAGCGTAGTTTGTTTCATCTCTGCGCCAATCCAAAATTCGAATTTGTCCTGGGAGATGCCCGCAACGAGGAGTTGATGCGGCGCGAGATTAAACAAGCGGACATCGTCATTCCGCTTGCCGCGGTAGTCGGCGCGCCGGCCTGCGATCGGGATCCGGTGTTGGCACGGACGGTCAATCTGGAAGCCGTTCGCCTCGTCAATAGATTAAGAAGTTATGACCAGCTAGTTATCTACCCCACCACAAACAGCGGTTATGGAACCCAATCGGGCGATGTTTTTTGTACTGAAGAGACGCCTCTGAAGCCGATTTCGCTTTATGGGCAAACAAAATCCCAAGCTGAATCGGAGCTGCTGCAGAGTCGTAACGTCGTGAGCCTGCGCTTAGCGACCGTGTTCGGCATGTCGCCGCGGATGCGTCTTGATCTGTTGGTTAACTATTTCGTTTATGCGGCGGCGACGGAAGGATATCTGGTGATTTTTGAAAAGGATTTCAAGCGCAACTATATCCATATTCGGGACGTAGCCGATTGTTTTTTTCATTGCATCGGCAATGCGAAGCAAATGGTCGGCCGTGCCTATAACGCGGGTTTGGACGCCGCTAATCTGTCCAAAGAAGAGTTGGCGTTGAAAATTAAAGAATTCGTCCCTAATTTTTATCTCCATTATGCGCAAATCGGGTCAGATCCCGATAAGCGCAACTATATCGTTTCCAACCAAAGATTACGGGAGGCTGGATTCGAGGCGCAGCGATCCCTGGCGTCAGGCATTCGCGAGTTGTTAAAAGGTTACCGCATGATGGGGCGCGGGAGGTTTGTGAACGCTTGAGCCGTAGTGATTCAAGATCGCGTGGAAATTTGCACGCCGGGTCGGGAGTTGGACGGGAGGCAAGGACGCTCGCTGAACTAGACGCCGTCATCCTCGCAGGAGGTTTGGGAACTCGGCTACGTTCGGTGGTTCAAGATCGGCCGAAAGTGCTGGCCGAGATCGCTGGACGGCCATTTTTGACCTATCTCCTGGATCAACTCATCAAAGTAAACATCGGCGAAGTTGTGTTGTG
>DASWHT010000469.1:0-6603 GCA_036398075.1 Binatia bacterium
GCCGTTCACTCACGAAAAACCCGTGCGAGCCGCCAGCCGGAAACGTCGCTCCATTCAGCCAGCGCGACCAGATTGCCCTGGCGGTCCAGAATCGGCGCGAGTTTGCCTCCGGCAAGGGGACTGCCGAGCTGGGCCAAAATCTCTTGCTGTCCCAGGCGCAGCCGCGCGATCCAACGGTTGTCCCAGGTCACCGAAGGCAGATGGCTGAGCGCCACCGCCAGCGACACGAGAGCCCCGGAGGGCGCGGATTTCGCCCCCTCCAACTGAGCGAGCGTTATCGCCTGATCGATGCTCAAGCGGCCGCAGGATAGGCGTCGAAGGCTCTTGAGATGCGCGCCGCAACTCAAAGCCACGCCCATATCCGCCGCCAAAGTGCGCACGTAGGTGCCTCGCGAACAGGTCACGTCCAGCTCGATCTCCGTTTCACCGAGCTGAACAAGGCTGAGCATTTCAACGCGCACCGGGCGCGGCGCCCGGGGTACTTCTCGGCCCTGGCGCGCCAGTCGGTACAAGCGCACGCCGTCTTTTTTTAAAGCGGAGAACATCGGCGGAATCTGTTGCAGCTCGCCGGTGAACTGCGCTGCCAAACGCTTGAGGCGTTCGGCATCAAGCGCCGGCACAGGCCGCGTCTCAACCACGTTGCCCGTGGCATCCTGGGAGTCGGTGGCCACTCCGAGAACCATGACACCGCGGTAGCGCTTGGAAGCGCTCAAAAAAATATCCGCGATCTTGGTGCCTTCATTGATCCCCAACAGGAGTAATCCCGACGCGAATGGGTCCAGCGTGCCGAGGTGGCCGGCCTTTTTAGCGCCAAGGATCACCTTGGCGCGGTGAACAACTTCCGCCGAGGAAGGGCCCGCCGGTTTATCGATGAGCAGAATGCCACTCCGAGTCATATACAATAAATTGCCTGTTCAACGTTCAAGGTTCAATGTTCAACGTCCCAACCGCCCAATCTCGAAACTTGAACGCGGAACCTTGAACCGCGCCGAAGGCGCCACGTTGAACTTTGAACGTTGAACCGCACACGCAGTGTGCTCCTACTGATCAGAAGGCGTTAACGGCGCCCGGTTCTGCAACCAGACGAAACCCCGATAGAGGTATTGAATGCCCGAAAGCATTGTCGCCGCCGCCGTGATGGCGATCAGAGTATCCAGGGCGAGCGCCGGTAACAGCGTAGGATCGTGGAGCGAGGTCAAAGCCGCCGCCAGAGTTGCCAGCTGTAGCATCGTGCTGCCTTTACCGATCAAAGTTGGCCGGGCGACAAACTTTTCTTCGATCTGATAAAAAATTATGCCGAAACCAAGCAAAATAAATATATCGCGCATCACCACGATGACCACCAGCCACATTGGAATGGCTTCAATGGAACCGAGCATCACGTAGGACGAGAACACCAACAATTTATCGGCCACGGGGTCCAAGTACGCGCCCAGCCGGGTTTCCTGATGCAACCAGCGCGCCGCGAGGCCGTCGAGAGAATCGGTCACCGCGCCGAAAATGAAAATGACCAATGCTTCCGAATACCGGTGATAGGCCAAATAGGCGATAAAGAACGGAATCGTCAGAATACGAATCAGCGTTAAGAAATTGGGCAGATTAAGCATCGCAACTCTTGGACACGAATGGAAATCTATGTTCCGCGACGCCGAGCAGAGTGTTGTAGGACTCTGTGTTCAGGCCGCGCAAAAAGATCTCAAAGACGCGACGCGCAGCGACTGCATTCACAACAATCGAAGATAGAGCATAGAGGATCGAAGATCGAAAATCCAAGACCGCTATCCTCCATCCTCTATTTTCAATCCTCGATGGCGATCTCGCCGGTGAGTCCTTTTCAGCAGCTTGCCAAAAGCTTGCGCAATTGCCCCGCCAGCTTGGGCGTCACCCGGGCAGTGACTTCAATGCGCTCGCCGTCATGATGCTCGCTGACGATGCGGCCGCGCTCGCGCAAGAGCGACACCAAGCCAGCCTGGGACGGCGTGAAGCAGGCGTGAAATGGTTCTTTGCCCTTGTCCAAGGTTTCACCGACAAGATTCAGGAGCGCTCCGAGGCCCGCTCCAGTGCGCGCCGAGATCGGACAGACACCCACCACCGCGCCATCATTGAGACAACCGAGCGGCGCCCTGGGCGCCAAGTCGATTTTATTGGGCGCGAGAATCGTCGGTATCTCACCCGCGCCGATCTCGTCAAGAACCCGCTCGATGACATGGATTTGCTCCGCGTACAGCGGACTTGCCAGGTCCACGAGGTGGAGTAAAAGATCGGCGCTGCGCACTTCTTCCAGGGTACTTTTGAATGCTTCGACGAGCGCGTGGGGAATCTTGTTGATGAATCCCACCGTGTCCACCAGCATAACTTTGTCGCCGTTGGCAAGCCTGAGCGCGCGCGTAGTCGGGTCCAACGTCGCGAACAGCTTGTCCTCGACGAATACGCCGGCCCGCGTCAGCGCATTCATCAATGTCGACTTGCCGGCGTTGGTATAGCCCACCAGAGCCACCGTGGCGAACGGAACTTCATCGCGCTCTTTGCGCTGCAACGAACGGGTCCGCTCCACGGTTTTAAGCCGTTTTTTGAGATGGCTGATGCGCTCGCGGATGCGCCGGCGGTCCACTTCGAGCTGGGTTTCGCCCGGGCCGCGGGTGCCGATGCCACCGCCCAGCCGGGACAGATGCGTCCACTGGCGCGTCAGGCGAGGCAGGAGATAATCCAGTTGCGCCAGCTCGACTTGCAGTTTGCCTTCATTGCTGCGCGCCCGCTGGGCGAAGATATCGAGGATCAGTTGGCTGCGGTCGATGACGCGGAGCTTAAACGCCGCTTCGAGATTGCGCTGCTGCGCGGGAGTGAGATCGTCATCGACGATCACCAAATCCGCGTTCAACGCGCGCAATGATGACTGGATCTCCTCGACCTTGCCCCGGCCCATGAGCGTCGCCGGGGTGACCCGCCGCAACTGCTGGGTGAATTTCCGCGCCACGGTGGCGCCGGCGGTTTCCGCCAAGCGCTGGAGCTCTTCCAGACTGTGATCGAGGGGGACGCCGTCGCGCCGCGACGGCAGCTCGACGCCGACCAGAACGGCCCTTTCTTTCTTATGCAAGCGGTTGGTGTTTACCGGATTCAATTGGCCAAAGAATGAAAGGCGACCCGCGCGCCGAAAAGTTTTTCCACCGATGCTTCCAGCTCAGGCGTGGCGGCCACACGCACCTGGTTGGGCAGCTCGATGACGGTTTCGCTTAGGCTCGCGGCGTAGAGATGGAGAAACACCGTGCAGGGGCCGGGATATTCGAGCAGCATATCGCGCAGCCGCACCAACTCGTCGGCGGAGATTTCGCTTTCGCGCGCGTGCAGGTGGAGTTTCTCACCGTCGCGCCGGTCATTGCCAAGGCCGTTGCCGTTGGCGCGCCCCTTGGCGGCGGCTTCGGCCAGCAAACTGATTTCGTTGGCGATGACTTGAATGCGCTCTTCGCCCGCTTCCAGCCGGCCCTTGACGAAAATCGGGTCGTCGGCGGCGAGCAGCTCGGCGCACTTTTTATAAACGTCGGGCCAGGCGATGATTTCGAGAAAACCGGTTTTGTCCTCGAGGTTGAAGGTGCCGTAACGGTCGCCTTTCTTGGTATTGCGCAGTTTCAGCGCGGACACCACGCCGCCGAGCTTGACTTCGCCGGGAGCGGCTTTTTCCTTTAGCGCGGCGATGGAGCCGTTGGTGATTTTCTTGATCGCGCGCTCGTACTTATCGAGCGGATGGCCCGTGATGTAAAACCCCAGCGCCTCCTTCTCGAAGGCCAGGGACTCCTGCGCCGACCATTCCGTCACCTGCGGATAAATGTCGCCGGGCTTTTTGCCTCCCTTGGCCGGGGCGCCCAGCACGGCGAAGATATTGATCTGGTTGCTCTCCTGGTCTCTCTGATGCGCCTGACCCCCGCGCATCGCGTCGTCCAACGCGCCAATCATGCGCTGCCGCGCTATGCCGGTAGCGTCGAAGGCGCCGCACTTGATCAAGCTCTCGATCACCCGCTTGTTGACCGCCGTGAGATCGACCCGCCGGCAAAAATCGAATAACGATTCAAAGGGACCGTCTTTGCGGCGGCTATCGAGAATCACTTCCACCGCCTTCGCGCCGACGTTTTTCACCGCGGCCAGACCGAAACGAATTTTGTCGCCCACCGGGGTAAAATTCGAGCGGCTCTCATTGACGTCCGGCGCGAGCACTTCGATGCCCTTTTGGCGGCACTCGGCGAGGTTCTTGATGACCTTGTCCGTGTCATCCATTTCCGAGGTCATCAGCGCCGCCATAAACTCCACCCGATAGTGCGCTTTCAAGTAAGCCGTTTGATACGACACCAAGGCATACGCCGCGGAATGAGACTTATTGAAGCCGTAGCGCGCGAAGGTTTCCATCTGGTCGAAAATCTCGGTAGCCTGCTCATGGCTGATTTTTTTCGCCTCGGCGCCCTCGACGAAGCGCTCCCGTTGCGCCGCCATCTCCTCGGGGTCTTTCTTGCCCATAGCGCGGCGCAAGATATCAGCGTCGCCCATGCTGTAGCCGCCGAGCACCTGGGCGATCTGCATCACCTGCTCTTGATACACGATGACGCCATAGGTGTCTTTCAGAATCGGCTCAAGCAGCGGATGCAGATACTTGATCTTCTCTTTGCCATGTTTGCGCTTGATGTACTCTTCAGCCATGCCGCTATCGAGGGGACCAGGACGGTAGAGCGCCAAAATCGCCACCAAATCTTCGAAACAGTTGGGGCGAATCTTTACCGTCATCTCGCGGATGCCCGTGCTTTCCAGTTGGAACACGCCGGTGGTGTTGCCGTCGCACAGGAGCCGGTAAGTTTTTTTGTCGTTGAGCGCGAGATGTGGGATATCGACTTTCACCCCCTGGCTCTCGTCGATGAGCTTCAAGCAATCATGAATCAACGTCAAAGTTTTCAGCCCGAGAAAATCGAACTTGACCAGCCCGATCTTCTCCACGCTGCCCATGTCGAACTGGGTGACGATGCCGCCTTCTTTATCAACGAACAGCGGCAGGTGGTCCACCAGCGGAAGATTGGACAGCACCACGCCCGCCGCGTGGGTAGAGGCATGGCGCACCAGGCCTTCGAGACGGAGCGCGTGCCCGATCAGAGTCTGCACCCGCTGGTCGCCCTTGATCAATTCTTGGAGCCGCGGCTCCATTTTAATCGATTCTTGCAGCGGAAAGTCGAAGCCCTGTTTGGGCGCCGGGATGAGCTTGGCGATGGCGTCGGCTTCGGCAAACGAGAAACCCAGCGCGCGCCCGACATCCTTGATCGCCGCCTTGGCTTTGAGCGTTCCGAACGTCGCGATTTGCGCTACCCGGTCGGCGCCATATTTGTCCTTGACGTATTGAATGACCTGGGCCCGGCCGCGGATGCAGAAATCGACGTCGATATCCGGCATGGAGCGGCGCTCGGGATTGAGGAAGCGCTCGAAAAGCAAGACATGGCGGATCGGGTCCAGGTCGGTGATCTTGAGCGCGTAGGCGACCAGACTCCCAGCCGACGAGCCCCGCCCAGGACCGACGGGGATGCCGTTCCGTTTGGCGTAGTTAATGAAATCGGCGACTACCAGGAAATAACCGGGAAACTGCATGCCCTTGATCACGCCCAGCTCGTAATCGAGACGCTCGCGATAAGACTTGCGCACCTCGGGATCGTCGACACCTTCGAGCCTTTCGTCGAGGCCGCTGTGCGCCAACTCGTCTAGATAGTCGTCGAGACTGATCTCTTTGGGCGGGGTGAAGGCCGGGAAATGATACTTGCCAAACTCGATCTCGACGTTGCAGCGGTCGGCGATCTCCAGCGTACGCTCCACCGCGCCGGGGCAATAATCGAAGCCGCGCTGCATCTCCTCCGCCGACTTGAGAAACAGCTCGTCAGTCTCAAGCCTGAGCCGGTTGTCGTCGTCGACCGTCTTGCCGGTCTGCACCGCGAGCAGCACATCATGCGCGTGGTAATCTTCGCGCTCGCCGTAGTGGCAGTCGTTGGTGGCCACCACCGGCAGCGACAAGTCCCGCGCCAGCTCCACTAAGAGCCGGTTGACCTTTTCCTGCTCGGCGAGCTTGTTGTCCTGGATTTCGACGTAGTAGCGGTCGCCGAATATCGACGCATAGCTCGCCGCGGCGGCGCGGGCCTTCTCCATGTTGCCATTGGACAGCGCTTGCGACACTTCCCCCTGAAGACAGGCGCTCAGAGCGATCAAACCGCCGTTGAACTCCCTGAGCAGCTCTTTATCGATGCGCGGCTTGTAATAAAAACCTTCGATGTAACCGAGAGTGACGAGCTTGCACAGATTGCGATAGCCGTCCCGGTTCATCGCCAGGAGAATCAAATGATTATTGTACTCCTTGGGTCCCTTATCGACGCCTTTCTTGTCGAAACGGCTGGTGGGCGCGACGTAGATTTCGCAACCGATGATCGGTTTGATGCCTTTGCTCAAGGCCTCGCGGTAGAACTCGATGGCGCCGAACATATTGCCATGATCGGTCATGGCCACCGCCGGCTGCTTGAGCGCTTTGATACGCTCGAAAAGCTTATCGACCTTGTTGGCCCCGTCGAGCAGGCTGTATTCGGTGTGGCAATG
>DASWHT010000470.1:0-4684 GCA_036398075.1 Binatia bacterium
ATCTAACCAAAAGTATTTGGAATTTTGGACCAAAAGGAGATCGGAAAAACTGTGACTCCCGCAAAGACGCAAAGGCGCCAAGTGACGGGCCGAGGTCCGTCATCCCGAGCGAATGCGAGGGATCTGAGAAAGATTTCTCCCCCGTGGAATACGTTGCCAATGGCGACCTTACTCTGCGCGTTGTTATTCCACGGGGTCGAAATGACAACGAGTCTTACTTGGCGGCTTGGCGTGATAATTTTTCTTGAAATCGTTCTCTTTAACAATTCAAAAGTATGAATCCAAGGAGGATAAGCAAATAATGGCTGGGTACAAGGTGATAGGCACTCCGGTAGAACGAGTAGATGGTCCAGAGATGCTCACCGGTCAGTCGCTGTATGGACCGGATATGAAGCTGCCCAACATGTTGTGGGGAAAAATTTTACGGAGCCCGATACCGCACGGAAAAGTTTTGCGCGTCAACGTGGAAAAGGCAAAGAAACATCCGGGAGTGAAGGCGGTGATTTGCGCGCGCGACGTGCCGGCGCGCCGATATGGATATGCGATCGAAGATGAATACATTTTTGCCATCGATAAAGTTGTCTATGTCGGACAACCGGTGGCGGCGGTAGCGGCGCTTGATGAGGAAACCGCCGAAGAAGCGCTTTCCTTGATCGACGTCGATTACGAGGAGTTACCCGCGGTCTTTGATGCCGAGGAAGCCATCCGAGATGGCGCGCCGTTAGTTCATGAAGTAGACAAATACAACGCGAGATCCGTCTACTTGGCTTCCTGGCATCCGGTGTCCGGCACCAACATCGTTCATCAAGCCTCGAACCAACGCGGCGACGTGGAAGCCGCCCTGAAGAACGCTGACTACGTTTTCGAAGACACTTTTCGCGCCAGCCAGATCCACCACAGCTACATGGAGCCCCATGCGACACTCGTCGCGGTCCTCGGCGGTACGATTACAGTGTGGACCTGCTCCCAGGAAGTTTTTGAGCTGCGCACCGTCATGGCCGGACTTTTCGGCGTACCGGAAAGCAAAATGCGGGTGATCTGTACGAAGGTAGGCGGAGGATTCGGCGGAAAAATTGAACCGCGTCTTGAGCCGATCACCATCGCCCTGGCCATGAAGAGCGGCAAGCCGGTGAAAATCGTCATGACCAGGACGGACGAATTTACCGCAGCCGCCGGGTCGACGCCGGCATCGGTGAAACTCAAGACCGGCGTCATGAAAGACGGGACCCTGGTCGCCAGAGATATCAGTTTTCTCTGGAATACCGGAGCGCACGCCGAAGGATTGGCGCCGAGCAATCGGGCCATGAAGGACGGCATCGGCCCCTACCGCATCCCTGACATTCGTGTGACCTCCACTCTGGTATACACGAATAGGATTCGCGGCACGCAACTGCGCGGCTTGGGCGTGCCAGAGGGAGCGTGGGCCATTGAGTCGCAGATGGATATGATTGCCGAGCGGCTTGGCATGGATTCGTTGGAGTTGCGGCTGAAAAACATACTTCGCGAGGGAGATATAAATGCCATAGGCGACGCCGTGCAGAGTATCGGCTTACGGGAATGTCTGGAAAAAGTCGCGGCGGAGATCGGCTGGGGAAAACCCAAACCAAGCAAGGTCGGGCGCGGCCTGGCGGTGATCGCCAAGTCGCCAACGACGCACTCGAGCATTTCCGGCGCCCATGTTCATTTCAACGAGGACGGCAGTGCGCAGGTGTTGGTGGGAGCGTCTGAAATAGGCCAGGGCATGTGTGTGGTCTTGTCCCAAATCGCAGCCGAAGAACTCGGGATTCCGGTGGGGTCTGTGGGAATTACCTGCGCCGACACCGGCGCAACGCCCTACGACCGTGGGACTTTCTCGAGTCGAGTCACGTTTTATACCGGCATGGCCGTCAAAAAAGCCGCCGAGGACGCGAAAAAGCAGCTCCTCGAAATGGCTTCGAGGATGGCTGAGATTCCACAAAGCGATTTGGCTGTCGAAAACCAATGCGTTGTGTCGACGAAGCAGCCGGAGTTTTCACTCCCGTATAGAAAAGTTCTGGAGCAAGCTCACAATCGGGAGAAACCGATCCTGGGCAGGGGCTGGTACGGCGGAAAAGGCGATTACCCATCCCTCCCCCACAAAGCGCAGGGAAAAGAATACGTGCCCGGCTGGAAATACGCAGCCCAAGCCGTGGAGGTCGAGATCGATGAAGAGACCGGAATGATCAAAGTACATAGAATTGCCTCCGCCCACGACGTTGGCACGGTTCTGAATCCGATCAGCGTCAGGGGTCAGATCACCGGCGGGGTCGTCATGGGACTTGGGTATGCGCTTCATGAAAGGCTGCAGTTTGAAGACGGGAGGGTCATCAATCCCTCGTTTATGGATTACAAGTTGCCGTCGGCTGAACAAATTCCAGAAATAGTTTCGATCCCTGTCGAGGTTCCACTGCCGGAAGGGCCCTATGGCGCCAAAGGCATTGGCGAGCTCGCAGTGGTCGGCATTGCTCCCGCCATCGGCAACGCGATCTACGATGCGTTAAAGGTAAGAATCAAGGAGCTGCCTCTTTTCCCGGAGCGCGTCCTCGCCGCTATTGAGAGTGGCGGCGCGAAAGATTCGTGACTATCCGCCTCGACAGGTAAGAAAACCACGGGAGATAGTTGGCCGCGAACCGGCTTCTCGCCGCGGCAAGTCTCGATCCCGCCAAAAGGGACGGCTGGCAATGGAGGTTTCAGATGCCTTTTAAGGACCTGAGAGAATTTTTGACATTGCTTGAAGAGAAGGGCGAACTGCTCAAGACCAAAAAACCAGTTGATGTAAAGTTCGAAATTTCGTCGTACATCCGCAAGACCAGCGATCAACGTGGCCCGGCATTACTCTTCGAGAACGTCAAAAATTTCACTATGCCCGTAGTGGGCGGCGTCTTTGCGACGCGCGAGAGAGCTTTTCTCGCGCTGGAATCGTCGCCTCAAGACTATGTCAATCGATTTGAACACGCTCTGGACCATGTATTGCCGCCAAAGTTGGTTTCAAGCGCGCCGTGCCAGGATGTGATCCGCACCGGCAAGGACGTCGACTTGACGCGGCTTCCCATACCGACTTTTTCGGAAAAGGATCCTGCGCCTTTCATTACGCTTGGCTTATGTATCAGTCGCGATCCCAAAGGCGGAGGGAAAAATACTTCGATATACAGGCTGCAGCTCAAAGGACGCAACCGGCTGGGAATCATGGCGCAGCAGCTGGTGCGCCAGCTCACCGAAGCTGAGTCCATCGGCAAGGGTCTACCCATCGCCATCGCCATCGGCACCGATCCGGTGCTGCCGCTCGCGACCCAGTGGATGGCGCCCTACGGCACCGATGAGTTGGCCCTGGCCGGGGCGTTGCGAGGCGAGCCGGTGGAAGTGGTCAAGGCGGAAACGGTGGATCTCGAGGTGCCGGCCACGGCTGAAATTATTATCGAGGGCACGGTTCTTCCCAACGTCAGGGAAGAAGAAGGGCCGTTCGGCGAGGTGTCGGGTTATTATACACCTGCGAATCCCAAGCCCGTCATTGAAGTGAGCGCGATCACACACCGCAGAGATCCGATCTATCAGGCCGCGCTCACAGGCATGCCCACCACGGAGAATCATGTTCTTAAGCAGCTGCCTTTGGAAGCGAGTTTTTATTGGCAGCTCAAGAAGGAATTTCCCGGCGTGACCGCGGTTCATTTTCCCGCCGCCGGCACCGTAGGCATGACTTGCGTGATCGCCATGAAGCAGGCCTATGAGTGCGAGGCGAGAAACGTCATCGCGGCGATGATCGGCACGCGCCGCAATAAGATCACCATAGTCGTCGATGACGATGTCGATATCTTCGACATGGAAAAAGTCTGGTGGGCGATCGCTACGCGGACGCAGGCCGATGAAGACGTGATCATATTCCCCCGCGTGGTGGCGACGGCGATGGACCCCTCCGTGCGAAAGCTGCGCGTCGGGTCGAGTCTAGGCATCGATGCCACCAAGCCCTTCGGCCAGCGCTTTCCGGAAATCGTCAAGGTGCCGGGCGTGGAGGGCGTCTCGCTGGATGATTTGCGACATTCCTGAACACAGGCGTCAAAGGCGGATTAGCGGAACGGGCGACACGGAGGGGAGATGAAGTTTCACGGCGACTTGTTGATCGCGCGACCTGTAGAAGAGGTATGGGAATTTTTGTGGGACATCGAAAAGCTGTCCCGCTGCATCCCCGGATGCCAGGGTGTTAAAACCGTGAAAGAGCGCGAAAAATACGAATTGAAGGTAAAGGACAGCGTCGGCCCCATCTCCGTGCAGTTTGAACTAATGGCGGATGTGAAGAAGCTGGAGCCGCTGAAGCGAATCGAGATTGCCATGGAGGGGAAAGATTTCAAGGCGGGAGGCGTGCGCCAGACGATGACGCTCGCGCTCGCCGCAGACGGTAGTGATACTAAGGTGGACTTTGAGACCGACGTCAACGTGTTCGGAAGACTAGGCACCCTAGGTTATCCGTTCGTCAAGAAAAAGGCAGAGGCCGTCATTAAACAGTTCGGCGACAATGTCAAAGCTGCTATCGAGACAAATTCGTAGCCAAAAATATTTGGAATTTTGGATCAAAAAGAGATCGGACAACTGTGACTCCCGCAAAGCATGTCCTGAGCGACGCCGAAGGGACGCGAAGACGCCAAGGGCGAGCGTTGTCATTTCGAACAAAGAG
>DASWHT010000471.1:0-8112 GCA_036398075.1 Binatia bacterium
CAAAGACGCAAAGGCCGCAAAGGTCGGAAAATAACGGTGAAAAATTCTCCAAGATAATTCATCTCTTCCCTCCGAACTTGGCGTGCTTTGCGCCTTGGCGGGAGTCAATTCCCCGTGTTCGAGTATTCCAGATCACCGGAATATCTGCGCGAGCCGCGCAAACTTTCAAGCATTGTAGGGCAAAGTACGCAAAAATCATATCCTGCGCGCTTCGCGCCTATGAGTTCTTTGTGCCCTTTGTGGTTAATTGTCTTGAGTTCGTTCTTCGTGCCCTTCGTGACTTCGTGGTGAAAATTTGATTCATCGCGCGCTTTCAATTTCGCGCCGGCGCGCTGGCTCGGTCGATCCAGCGCACCATTTCAAACCTCCCCTGGCCGCCGGCGACCCTGACCACGCCCTTAACCCGCCGCGGCAAACCCACACCGGTCGTGCTGCCGTCCGCCTCTACGCTGATTACCGATGGATTGGTGAACACGAACATCCGAGCCGCCGCGTCTCCCGCGCCAATCCCCAGCAAGGGCAACATATCGGCGACGGTGTTATCCGAAAGCTTTTTTCTCTCCTCCACGAATGCGCGGGCCTTCTCCAGCGGTATTCCCATGAGCGCGTGAATTACTTCCGCCGACGTGGTGCGCAGGTTAACCCGATCAATGGGGCTATCGACGGTAAAAATTTCTCCGAGGCCCGGCCGCCGATTTTCACCGGCGGTCGCTTCACCTTCCCCGCCGGCGCCAAAAAACAGTTCCGCCGTCATCCCCTTGACCCACAGCAGTTCTTCCACGGTGTCAAAGGAACCGTTCTTGGCGGTATAGGGCTGAGACAGCGATTCGTAGTAGTCGTTTTCCGCGCCATTGACACGATGCAGATTGTCGGGATCAATCCAGTCCAAAATCGAATCCACCAGCGCCGACCGGCGCGGCTCTTCCAAGCCGATGTTGGTGAAGATGCGGCGCAAGTTGGTCTCGTCCAGGCGGTTGAGATTGATCTTGCCCCCTTCGTCGATCAAGCGCACGCGGAAAGAGCCGCTACCTAATTTTTCCTCATGCCAGCTCAAATCGAAAAAGCCCGGACGGGTTTCCGCCTCCCCGGATGGTCCGCCTTGGGACTGCATGGCGTATTCGTAAAGACCGCGCTGGAAACCTGCCAGCGCCAGGTAATAACCCTGGGTGTCTTCGCTGAAACGGTGCGCCGCGTTGGCCTCCTCGCGCACGTTCGCGCTAAAATCAAACGCCACTACGAAAAGAAATATGAAAATCCAGAGCACGATGATCAACGCCACGCCGCGCTGATTGCCGGCCCGGGACCCGCGCTGATTGACAGTAACCAAGCGGCTCATGGCGCGAGCACCGCCATCATCACGGGAAACGTCCACTGGACTTCTTTCCCGTTCTCGTTGCGATAGCTCAGGCGCACGGCCCGCGGCAATCCCTTGCGCTCGTCCTGGTCCCACCGCTCGCGCCAATTCTCCCGTTGGTCTTGTGAGTCGAGATAGGCCAGGCGAAATCCGCTGACCCGCTCGCGCAGCACCAAAGTATTGCTGATTGCCACAGCCTCTTTTTCCTGATTGATCCGCACCGGCGCCTGTTCTTCGAGTATGATCGATTGCGCGTCACCCGGGCCGCCTTCGACGTAGATGCGGATCTTCGCCATGCCTCTGCCGCCCTGCGCCAGAGAGAAGGCGGAAACGAACTCCGCCTGGGTCTCTTCCCCTGTATAAAAGACGGCGGAGTCCTGGGGCGAAGTGCGATAAGGATAAGAGGAGCGGATGTAACTGCCGAGCAAATCGACGGCCGAACGAAACTTTTGATTGCCCTCAAAGACGACTTCTGTCTTTTCCATCGCGCGGTGGCCCAAGGAAAATGCGCCGTACAGAATCGCGCCAAGCACGGCGAAGAGTGTAAACGCCAGGACCACTTCCAAAAGGGTGAATCCGGCTTGGGCTGAATTGATGGAAAGACGCGGCTTCATGAGTCCGTTTTCCGCACGAGCTTCAAGGTCATTAACTCCACTTCCCGTTCCTTGCCCGCGTCCCTGAGGCGCATGGCCACGCTCACTTGCTTGAGCTCCCAGCCGGCGCCCAACGACAACGTGCGTTCGGGCTCATCGACGTTTTTAATCCGCAATTGCCAACGGCCGCGGTCTTGAAAGTTTCCCTGGGTAGCGCCCTCGTCGATGTTTCGCCGCGCCAGTACTTCATCCATGACCAGGCGCCCGTAAGCCATCGATTCGGTCTCCACCGAACTTCTGGCTCCTAGCCTCAGGCCCAGCGAAAAAATCTCGAGCAGCGTAACCACGCCGAGCCCGACGATGGCCATCGCCACGATAACTTCAAGGAGAGTGAAACCCGCGCGCCGGTTTACTTTGCGGCTATCAGAGATCATCAATTCGCTCCGCGCAGCACTTCGACCCTGCCGGTGAGAGGGTGAAAACGCACCGAATACTGCGCGCCGTCGGTGCCGGCGGAAATGGCGACGCGGCCGCCAAAACTGGCGCCGTTCGGATAAAAGCTGAAGCGACGCAGGCCATTCTCTAACATTTCGCCGCCTTCGACCGCGGCAAAGGCCGAGTTGGGCGGAAGGGCAATTTCCTTCTCCCGTGACAGTTTATAACTATTGCGCGTCGCATCGACCACCAGGCCCTGGGGCACCCCCTCCGACCTTGCCCGGCTGCCAAGTTCTCGCGCCGCGGCGGCGAAACCCAAGGCCGCCTGGCGCGCTTCGCGGTTTTTCAACCCCCTGCCGATGGCTGGCAAAACCACCGCGGCGCCCAGGCCAATCAAAACCAGGACAAGCATCAATTCCAGAAGTGTAAATGCCCGGCTATCCGCCTTCGCAGAAGACCACGGCCGTAAGGCCGTGGATGAATGTGAGGGGCGGACCCTCCGAAGCTCGAAGAGCGAAGGAGGGTGCTTCGGCGGATTTCGCCGAAGAAATGAAGGATACCACGGGCGTAAGCCCGTGGCGGCTTCATTTTTCCCAACTGGTAATGTCACGATTGTCCCCTTCGCCGCCTGGCGTTTTGTCAGCGCCATAGGAGACGATGTCAAATGGGCCATGCTCGCCGGGACTGCGGTAGGAGTAGGCTACTCCCCAGGGATCTTGCGGCAGATTTTTTTTCAGATAAGGGCCGTCCCATCGTTCGAGACCGCCCGGCTGGCGCATCAGGGCTTCAAGGCCCTCCTGCGAAGTCGGGTAGCGTCCGACGTCGAGCCGGAATGTGTCCAGCGCCGTGCCCAAGAGCTCGATTTGCGCCTGGGTCGCCTTGACCTTCGCTTTTTCTTCCTGGCGGATGAAACGCGGTCCCACCAGCGCAGCGAGCAGTCCGATGATAATCATGACGACAAGTAATTCGATAAGTGTAAAGCCGTGTTGGTTTCTCATAGTATTAAAAAACGAGACTTCAGGCTTCCTTTCCACGGGAAACCCGGCAGAGCTTAAAATGGCAAATCATTGATACTGAAAATCGCCAGCAGCATGGAGATCACCACCACGCCAATGACGAGCGCCATGCCGAGAATCAATACCGGCCCGAGGATCGATGTCATTCTTTTGGTCGTGCGCTTGACCTCTTGGTCATAATGCTCGGCGACATCCGCGAGCATGCCGTCCAATCTACCGGTTTCCTCCCCCACGGCGATCATGTTCAGCGCCAGCGGCGGAAACAGCCCGCTTTCACCCAGCGGCCGCGCCATACCCTTGCCCTCGCGCACCCGCACCTGCACCTGGCTGATGGCGTTGGCCAGCAAGCGATTGCTGACGACTCCTTGCACCGTGCCAAGGGCTTGCAGCAGCGGGACGCCGCCTTTGAGCAATGAAGACAAGGTCCGGGCAAACCGGGCGGTCTCAAACTTTTTCACGAGGTCACCCACCAGGAAAACGCGCAGGCAAAAGCGGTCCCACTCCGCTTTGCCCGCCGGCGTCGAGACGTAACGGGCGCCGCCGGCCGCGGCGACGAGCAGTAGAATTAGCAGAACCCAACCGTGCGCGGTTAAGAATTCACTCGAACCGAGAACCACGCGGGTAATCCAAGGCAGAGCCTGGCCGACGTCGCGGAACATCGAAGCGAAGCGTGGAATCACGAAGACGAAAAGAACTATCAGCGAGATGCCCGCCACCACCGTCAGTATGATGGGATAGACCAGCGCCGACTTGACCTCCTCTTTGAGCGCCAGCGAGTTTTCGAGGTAATCCACGAGATAACGCAGCGTGCTGTCGAGTATGCCGCCCGTTTCACCGGCGCGAATCATGTTGACGTAAAGTTTGGGAAAGACGTCCGGATGCTCGCCCATGGCGGCAGCCAAAGACTTTCCGGCGCGCACCGCCTCCAGCAACGTGCGCATGACCTGAGTGAATTCTTTTCCTTCGATCAAGTTTCCCATAATCGAAAGACTCCGGTCGAGGGGCAAGCCGGCGCCGAGCAGCGTTTGCAGTTCCTGGGTAAACTGCAGCAACTGTCCCTGGCTGACGCGCCGGCGGGTAAACAGCGGCACGCGAAATTCTCGCGCCTTGGGGGACCGGTCCCGCGGCAGCGTGATTTTCAATGGCACGCATCCCATCTCATGAAGACGCGCCACCACGCTTTGCTCCACTTCGGCTTCCATGACGCCTTCGACGACCTTGCCCGCCTGGTCAGCCGCGCGATATTGAAAGAAAGCCATGATTTGCCACCGTATTGCTATGCTCGAAGGTTTTCGCACCCTGCGCAAATTATCTGCTCGCTGCGCATCGCCTGTAAGGCATACGACCAACCGGATTTTCACCACGAAGCGCACGCCGTCCGCTCGGGTATGTTCCAAACGTTCAAATCGTTCAATACGTTCAAGTTGTTCAACAAACCCGTTTCGCTCGGACGGCTTGAACGATTTGAACGGCTTGAACTACTTGAACCGGCTGCGCGCGGCATTCTTTGCGTTCTCTGCGGTGAAATTCTTCTCCTTATCTGGATCAGGAGTTTACCCTTCCTCGCGGGTGACGCGAACGACCTCCGCCAGCGTCGTGATGCCTCGAGAGACCTTGTCCCAGCCATCGTCGCGCAATAATCGCATGCCCTGCTGCATCGCCAGACTGCGGATCGAGCTCGCATCGGCGCGCTGCACGATGATCCGGCAAATCTCCGCGCTGGCCGGCAACAGCTCAAATATTCCGATACGCCCCCGATACCCGGTGCCGGCGCAGTCGTCGCAACCGACCGCTTCCCAGGTGGTTTGATCGAATTGCAAAGTACTCGTCGAGCCCCATTCCAGCTCCTTGTCTACCGGCCCGGCAAAGGGAACTTCCTTGCGGCACTTTGAGCAAAGCTGGCGCACCAACCGTTGCGCCAACACGCCCAGCAGCGACGAGGCGAGCAGATAATCCTGCACACCCATTTCCAGCAAGCGCGAGATCGCGCCGGCGGCGTCGTTGGTGTGCAGCGTCGAAAAAACCAGGTGGCCGGTGAGCGCGGCTTGCACGGCGATCTCCGCCGTTTCCGCGTCGCGGATTTCGCCGACCATGATGATGTCCGGGTCTTGGCGCACGATTGCGCGCAGTCCGTTGGCGAAACTAAGACCGATTTGCGGTTTGACCTGAATCTGATTGACGCCGCTCAACTGGTATTCGACGGGATCTTCGATGGTGATAATTTTTTTGCCGGGATCGTTGATTTTTTCCAGCGCGCCGTAAAGCGTCGTGGTCTTGCCGCTGCCCGTCGGGCCCGTAACCAGAATCATGCCGTGGGGCCTGGTAATCATGACGTTGAACTGCTGGAGCGGCGCCGGCGGAAAGCCGAGAGCGTCGAGCGCGGTAAAAATTTGCGAGCGCTCCAACAAACGGATTACGACGCTCTCGCCGTACAACGTCGGCACCGTGGCGATACGCAGATCGACATCTTTTCCCGCCAGCCTGATTTTGATGCGCCCATCCTGGGGCAAACGGCGCTCGGCGATATTCAACTGGGCGAGAATTTTGAGGCGCGAAACCACCGCCGCTTTGAGCTCCCGCGGCGGCGCTTCCACCTCGTGCAGGATGCCGTCGATGCGGTAGCGGACTTTTAACAGGTTCTCGAAGGGCTCGATGTGGACATCCGAGGCGCGGTTCTCCAGAGCGCGGACCAGGAGCTGGTTGACCATGCGAATCACCGGGACTTCCGACGCCATGTCGCGCAGATGCGCCACGTCTTCTTCATCCACAGCGCCTTCTATTTCCCGGGCGCCGGACGCCAGCGCGGAATCCGGCAACATGGCGGCGCCGAAAAGCGCCTCGATGCGCGCCGTGATTTCCTTTTCCTTGGCCAGCACCGGTTTGACGCGCACGCCCGCGGCCAATTCCAACGCATGAAGGCGGGACATTTCAAACGGGTTGTTGGTCGCCACCACCAGTTCCTGGCCTTCCATCTTGACCGGCACGATGCAGGCGGACCTGAGAAATTCCACGATGGTGGAATCCAGTTCCACGGGCGCCGGCGTCAGCGGTTCGTCCTTGAGAGCGTAGAGCGGAATATTGAAATAGTCGCGCAGCACCGGCAACAAGTCGTCTTCCGACAACAACCCCAACTCCACGATCAGGCGCGTAAACGGAGTCTGTTGTTCTCCCTGCAATTTGACAACGCGCTCCATCTCCTCGTCGGATAGGAGCTTTCGCTCGACCAGCTTTTCAGCGAGATTTGCGTACGGCTCCACGCTTCAACCCTCCGCCTTGATCAGACCTTCGGCTCCGCCCGGCCATAGCGGTCTTCCAGGCGCACGACGTCATCCAGCTCGGGGGTGGACACTTCCAGCACGTCGCAGTTCTCCACGGCGGTCATTCGGTGCTTCATCCCCGGCACGATGTGCAGGCAGTCGCCCGGCTTGAGAAGGACCTTCGATCTCGTGCCGTCGATCTCGAGATCCATCTCCATCGCGCCGCTGAGCAGCCGAACGGTTTCATCCTTGATTCGGTGGTATTGATAGCTGAGCGACTCCCCCTTGTTGATATGGAGGATCTTGCCGGCGTAGCGTTCGGTATGAGCCCAAATCAACTCGTAACCCCAGGGTTTTTCGATTCTCGATTCGATATTGAGCATATTCGTCTTTGTCATTTGAAAACTATGATAGCAGATTGGGGAATCAGGTAAAACCGAGCCCCTTCGCGATTACGAAGTAACATTGGGGGCCGCCTTTTTTGAGCGCAAACGGAGACAGATCAATCCAATCAGGGTAAAAAAGAATATGCGAGGTTCATGATGATAAAAGGGAACGTCGCCCAGCGCGGCGACAGCGAACGCAATCAGGGCACCCAGAAGTCCCAGATCGGCGTATCTTTCTTTATCAGAAACAGCTCGCTTTGCTATCTTCCGAGTCAATTGAACGCCGGCCGACGCCAGTGTCCCCAGGAAAAATGCGACCCCCAGGAGGCCGACGCCGGCGATAAGCTCGGCGTATAAGTTGTGTGTGTGGCTGACAAATCCTTGAGCGGTAAATTCCGGGTGCTTCTTTTGCAGCGCCGCGCGCAAATGATCCCGGCCGTATCCATTGCCGAAAAATGGGCTATCCAATCCCGCCGAGATCGCATTCGCCACGGCGTCCGCGCGGTAAACCACGCGGGGATCTTTCGTTGCCTGGGTCAATGACCAAAGGCGATCGCGCAGTTCGCTCGATACCCCAAACGCCAACAGACCGACAACCCCCAGGACCGAGACAATAGCTCGCAACCTCTTTTCCGCGACGCTAATGCTTATAAGCGAAGCGCAAGAGGCGATCCATGCCGCGCGCGAAAAGGTGAGGATCAACGCGCCTAACTGACACAAAAAGGACGAAACGGCCAGCCGCCGAAGCCATTTGCCGCCGCCCAGAATCAGCGCCAGACACAAAGGAATACTCATGGAAAAAAGGTAGCCTGCGGGGTTCGGATGGGCCAAGGGATAGGCAAATCGAGTCGTCAAGCTCAGATTCAAAATCGCCGGGTCGGCAAAAATTCCGCGGGCGAGGAGAAGCCCGGGAGTCAATGCCAGGAGAGAGTAAAGCAGGGACTGCCTGCGATCGTCATGGAAAACATCCACGACCATCAAGTAGTGGCCCACCGCGAACATGAAGTAACGGTAGTCCTCGGCATGAGCGAAATTGGGTAAAAGAGAAGCGCTGACCCAACCCACGAACAG
>DASWHT010000472.1:0-2366 GCA_036398075.1 Binatia bacterium
GATAATTCATCTCTTCCCTCCGAACTTGGCGTGCTTTGCGCCTTGGCGGGAGTCAATTCCCCGTGTTCGAGTATTCCAGATCACCGGAAAATTTGCGCGAGCCGCGCAAACTTTCAAGTATAGTAGTACAAAGGGCGCAAAAAAAGGATGAAGATAATTTAACCAGGAAAAGCACGAAGTTCATGAACAAAATATCCGAACCCTTCGTGTCCTTCGTGGTGAGTCCGTGTTGTCTTGTCGATTCAACAATTTAGATCGGGGCACCAGGAAATTTGCGCAAGCCGCGATAGTTCAGCTGTTGCTCAGGCTGCGCAATGCCGGCTGCAATACCTTCCACACATTCGCGGCGACGACTTCCTGGCCTTTGGCCGTGGGGTGAATGCCGTCGGGCAGATTCAGCTCGCGCATGCCGCCGACGCCTTCCAGGACGAAGGGGATGAGCGCGGCCTTGTTTCGTTTGGCCAGGTCGCGAAAGGTGGCCTCGAATTTCGCGCCGTAGTCGCGACCCATGTTGGGTGGCACCTTCATGCCGGCGAGGATTACTTTGGCGTTGGGGTATTTCTTTTTGGTCCGGTCAATGATCGCTTGAAGATTTTTGCGCATGGTTTCGACGGGCAAGCCGCGCAGGCCATCGTTGCCGCCCAGTTCGAGCACCAATACATCAACGCGGTTTTTGAGCAGCCAGTCCAGCCGCCCCAAACCGCCGGCGCTGGTGTCGCCGCTCTGGCCGGCATTGACGACTCTGAAGTCCCAGTTTTTCGCGTCGATTTTTTTCTGCAGGAGGGCCGGGTACGATTGCTCGGAATCGAGTCCGTAGCCCGCTGTAATACTATCCCCCAGGCATAAGATCACGCGAGGCGCCGGCTGGGCTGCGCCCATAAGAAAGATTGCGCCGAGCAAAACGCCAGTCAATGACTTTTCCAGCCGGGTGAGTTGTCTAGCGATCATAAACATTCTACTCTTGAAGCATTCCTTGAAGCAT
Source organism: Binatia bacterium (assembly GCA_036398075.1). Classification (GTDB taxonomy): domain Bacteria; phylum Desulfobacterota; class Binatia; order UBA9968; family UBA9968; genus DATACQ01. The sequence continues at coordinate 983 of DASWHT010000472.1, forward strand.
TCAATGATTGCTCAGTCTTGCCGATTTCCATCCCGCTCGAGCGTTTGCCGCTTTCGCCTTAAACCATGAACAAGAACACGATCCTCAGCGTAGAGCATTTGACTAAGCTTTTTAAGAGCGGGGCGCAAACGCTCAAGGTCCTCGACGATATTTCGTTCGCCGTTGAGGCCGGGAGCGCCTGCGCCATCGTCGGCCCCTCGGGGAGCGGCAAGACGACTCTGATCGCCATCTGCGCCGGTCTGGAGCGGCCCAACCAGGGATCGGTGCTCTTTGACGGCGTCGCCTTGGATCGCGCCAGCGAAGAGGAGCTCGCGCGCATCCGCAATCAGTCCGTCGGCTTTGTCTTTCAAAGCTTTCAGCTTTTGCCTTCGCTCACTGCGCTGGAAAACGTCATGGTCCCCGCGGAAATCCGCGGCGAGAACCATGCGCGCAGCCGCGCCGCGGATTTACTCAAAAGGGTCGGCCTCGATGGGCGTCTTGACCATTATCCCATCCAGCTTTCCGGCGGCGAGCAGCAGCGCGTCGCCGTCGCGCGCGCCTTCATGAACCGGCCGAAAATACTTTTCGCCGACGAGCCCACGGGCAATCTCGACGCCGATACCGCGCGCGCCATCGTGGGTTTGATCTACGAGCTCAACGCGACTATGGGGACGACGTTGATGCTCGTGACTCATGACCACGACTTGACCCAACAGGCCGGGCGCGTCATTACGCTCAAAGGGGGTCGAGTCGTCAGCGATGGCTCCCCCTCTGGGGACGCGCTGGACAGCAAGATCGAAGGCCGCGATGTTTAAGCGTTGGATATGGCGCATGGCTTGGCGTGACGCGCGGCGCGACTTAAAGCCCCTTCTTTTGGCCACGCTCTGCGTTGTCCTTGGCGTCGGCTCCGTCGTCACCGCCTATTCGTTTCGCGATAATCTCCATTCGAGCATCCGCACTCAATCGAAGAGCCTGCTCGGCGCGGACCTGTCCATTGAAAGCCGAGAGGCTTTTTCGCCCGACGACGAAGCGCTGATCGCTTCCATCGGCGGCGAGCAATCGCGCCAGATCAGTTTTTCATCCATGGTTTACCTCGCCGCGACCGGCGCGTCGCGCCTGGTTCAAGTGCGCGGCGTCAGCGGCGGGTTTCCTTACTACGGCGCATTGGAAACGGAGCCGGCGAATGCGGCGCGCGATTTTCACGGCGGCGCTAACGCGCTGGTGGATGAAAACGTGATGCTCCAGTTGGGCGCGCGGGTGGGCGATACTCTGAAGATCGGCGAACGGGAGTTTCGCATCTCGGCAATGCTGCGCAAGATTCCCGGCGAGACCCTGGCCTTTTCGTTGATCAGCCCGCGGGTGTACATTCCGCTGGATTATCTGAACCAGACCCAGCTCCTGCAAA
>DASWHT010000473.1:0-2584 GCA_036398075.1 Binatia bacterium
CCGGGCAATAAAGTTTTTCTGATAAAGGTCGCGCAAATCGGCGAGCTGTTTTTCCGCCGCCGCCAACTGGCTCTCGGTCTTTTTAATATGCGCCTCCGCGTCTTTAATGGCGGCTTCCTGGACGGCGAGCCGCTCGGCCAGGTCTTTGGCTTCAACGGCCGCAACCACCGCGCCGGCGGCGACTTTGTCACCCGCTGCGTAGCGAATGTCTTTGATAACGCCCGGTATGGTTCCGTTGATTCTGATTTCTTTGACAGGCTCTAGTTCACCCCGGGCGATGAGTATCTGGCCCAGGGATCTCTTCTCCGCTTGCCGGACCTCGACGGGGATCTCGTAATCGAGCGCAAATAGTCCGGCGAGCCGGTCCCGGACCGGAGCAGAGACCAGCAAATAGCCGATGACCAAACCGGCGAGAATCAATGACAATGTGAAAAAACGTTTCACCGGTGAGACCGAAACCGTTCCAATTCGGAGGATTTAACCGCAAAGAACGCAAGGGACGCAAAGAAGAGGGGACTCACCACGAAGACACGAAGAACACGAAGGGTTCGGATAATTGGTACGGGCGGGTTTCAAACCCGCCCCTACGAAACCTTCGTGCCTTCGTGGTGAATATTATTTTCTCTTTTGGCTCAATTTTGGTTGCGGCTACGGCGCACTATGCGAACCGGGGTTCTCGACCCCGAGCTCCGGCCCTACCGCGGTAGACTTCGACGCGCGGCGGAATTTCGCCGGCAGCGCCACCAGCAGTTGCTGGAATTTCTCAAGATAGAGATACATCACCGGGGTGATGTAAAGCGTCAGGACCTGCGAAACGATCAGACCCCCGACCACCGCAACGCCCAGAGGCTGGCGCGCTTCCGCGCCGGCGCCCCAGCCGATGGCGATCGGCACGGCGCCGACGATTGCCGACATGGTGGTCATCATTATCGGCCTGAAGCGCACGAGCGCGCCCTCATAGATCGCCTGCGCCGGCGGCTTCCCTTCGTTGCGCTGCCCGTCGAGGGCAAAGTCGACCATCATGATGGCGTTTTTCTTGACGATGCCGATGAGCATGATCAGACCGACAAATGCATAAATGCTCAGATCCATGCCCAACCAATAAAGCGCGAACAGTGCCCCAAGACCAGCGGACGGAAGACCCGAAAGGATCGTCAGTGGGTGAATGAAACTTTCATAAAGAATACCCAACACGAGATAAACTACAAAGACCGCCAACGCCAACAATACCCAGAGGCTCTTGATCGAAGATTGAAACTCCTGCGCGGTTCCCTGGAAGCTCGTCGTGATGCTTGCCGGCAGGGTGCTGCGGGCAAGTTTGTTGACGTTTTCGACGACGTCGCCTAGCGCCACGCCCTCGCGCAAATTGAACGAGAGGGTTACTGAAGGCAACTGCCCCGAATGGTTCACCGACATCGGTCCGGCGGTGTATTTGAAATTGGCGATGGACCCGAGCGGGATCATCGGTTGGGCGGTGGAGTTCTGGCCGGTGTTGGAACGAATATAGAGCTGTGAAAGCGCCGACGGGTCATTTTGGAACTTGGGGTCCAATTCCAATATGACTTCGTACTGGTTATTTGGCGTCGTAATCGTCGTAACGCGCCGGGTCGAATAGGCGTTCCAGAACGCCTCCTCGACCTGGCGCGGCGAGATCCCTTGAGCTGTAATTCCCATCGTCGCAGCTTTGTCTCGGTCCATGACAATCGATAACTGGGGGTTCTTAAGCTGCAAATCACTGCCCACGTCGCGCAGGTCCGGCAGCGCGCGCAGTCGCTCCTCGAAAAGATAGGCATGCTTGTAGAGCTCCGCCGAGTCGGGGCTTTGGAGCGTGAATTGATATAGGCTGCGGCTAATCCGCCCGCCAATGCGAATAACCGGCGGGTTCTGCAGTGAAGCTCGGATACCGGGAATACGGCTTAGCTGTGGCCGCAATTCCCGGATGATCTCATTCGCGCTAAGGGACTGACACGATTGAATCCAAGCCCCGGAGCAAACCATTGGCCGCTCCGATCGCGGCTTGAGTTTAATGAACACTCGGCCGCTATTCCCCGACTCGCCGGACCCGCCTCCGCCGACCCTGGAAAAATAGGATTCGACGTTCCCATCGTTGGCGACCACCGCGGCGACCTGCTGCTGGAGCCGCACCATCTGCTCGTAGGAAACGCCCTGGGCTCCTTCGGTGTTGACGAAAATCTGTCCCGTGTCTTCGCTTGGGATGAAGCCTTTGGGGATTAAGCCAAACATATAGATCGTAGCGAGCAACACGACGACCGAAGCGAGCATGGTCGTTACATGGTGCTTCATCGTCCAGCGCAGCGTCACCTCATACCCTTTGTTCATCGCGTCGAGACAGCGGCCGAGAAAGCGGTACAACCAGCCATGTTTTTCCTCAGACGGAGGACGCAGATAGCGGCTGCAGAGCATTGGGGTAAGAGTTAGAGAAATGAAACCGGAAATCAGGATGGCAACGCAAATAGTCACTGCGAATTCGCGCAGGAGCCGCCCGAGCATGCCGCTCATGAACAGCACCGGGATGAAGGCAGCCACCAACGCAAGCGTCATCGAGACAATCGTAAAGCCGATC
>DASWHT010000474.1:0-4125 GCA_036398075.1 Binatia bacterium
CTCGTTTTGCAGCCCGTACATAAACTGGATCAAAAAACGGCTGTAGCAATCCATGGAGCCGCTGACGTCGCACAGCAGCACGACCTTGGTTTTTTTGATGCGTTTTTTGCGCTGCACCAGATCGATGATTTCGCCGCCGTATTTCATGTTCTTGCGCATGGTCCAGCGCGGGTCGACGAGCGCGCCTCTGCGGCTGACCTTTTTACGCCGGCTGATCTGGGTGGCGATTTTGGTGGCGATGAGCAGGATGGCGCGGGCGATGGCGCGGCTTTCATCCACGCCCATCTCGCTGAAGTCTTTGCGGTTGAGCTGTTCCTGGGCGCTGTAGGTGGGAATGGCAAACTCGTCGAGGTTTTCCAAAGGGACGTTTTCCTTCGCCAGGGTCTCGGCGATGGCTTCTTCGATGCCGCCTTCTTCGTCGCCGCCTTCCTGAGCGTTGGACTGCGTCGGTGTCCCTTCGATATCCATGGTCTCCATCGGCACCCGCTCGTAAGCCTGCTCGCGCCAGAAGCAATCGAAGGCCATGTCGAAGGCCGGAAAATCTTCTTTTTGCGAGATCAGATTGGCGCGCAACAGCGCGCGAAAATCCGCCTTGGCTCCGATCTCCACCATATCGGTAGCGCGCGCCGTGTCGATCACCTGGCTCAAACCGATCTTGATCCCAAGCGTTTTTAGCACGCGCCCAAACGCCATCAAGTTCGGCAGCGTGCCCCGCCCACGCACCGAGGCGACGCTGGTTACGGCGCTGGCGACGGCTTCCGGCGTAATGTCCATCTCGCTAACTCACCATTTCCGGCGACACTCTGAGCAGCGCCTCCAGATTGAGCTGTTTGCCTTCCACCTGCTCGCGCAAATGATGCAGATCTTCGCGGTATTTGAACACGCAGCCCATGGTCTCCACCACGGCTTTGTCATCCAGGCTTCGGCGGTTGAGAGCGACTAGGGCCGACACCCAATCCAGCGTTTCCGCCACACCGGGCCGCTTGTAAAAATTCATCTCGCGCACCCGCTGCATGAAGGCGCAGATTTGTTTGGCCATGTTCCCTTCCACCTGCGGGAACTTGGTGGTGATGATTTCGTATTCCTTTTCAAAGCTCGGATATTCGATCCAGTGGTAAAGGCAGCGGCGCTTGAGCGCGTCATGAATTTCCCGCGTGCGGTTCGAAGTGAGAAAGACATAGGGGCGGTGCTTCGCCTGGATCGTGCCGATTTCCGGAATGGTAATCTGGAAATCCGACAGCACCTCCAGCAAAAACGCCTCAAATTCTACATCGGCGCGGTCGATTTCGTCGATGAGCAGCACCGGCGGATTGGCGCCGTCGCTTTGAATCGCTTCCAGGAGCGGCCGTTTGGTCAAATACTCCTGGGTGAAGATCTCGGATTCCACGGTTTGCCTGTCGCCCTTTTCAACCTCCTCAAGCTTGATGCGCAACATCTGCTTGGGATAGTTCCACTCGTAAAGCGCCGTGTTGGCGTCCAATCCTTCGTAGCACTGCAGACGGATCAGCTTGGCGTCCAAAACCTTGGAAAGCACCTTGGCGATCTCGGTCTTGCCGACCCCGGCTTCGCCTTCGAGCAGCAGCGGTTTGCCCATTACCAACGAAAGGTAAACCACCGTCGCCAACGACCGGTCGCAGACATATTGTTGGCTTCTGAGAATCTCCTGCACCTGTTCAATCGAAAGCTCTTTTGGGTTCACGCTCGCCTCGTCTATTTTGATTTCGTGCTTAGAAAGCTATTAGTCACTCGGCAACTTCAAATCAATTGATGCGCCGAGAATCGCTTCCAGGACACCGCCGCCGATGGCCCTGGCTTTGTCGGAAATTTCGTAACAATAGCCCCTTTCCGGACGCGGATCAATGTCGCCGGCCACGCCGCGGATCAAAACTTTCAATTCGTTTCTGCGCCCAGCCATGCTGCAAATCCAACCTTTGAATCATAACAGAGCCCTGGGTGTTATGAAAACCGCTGGCATGCCCTCGCTTCAGGGTAAAGGAGATCGCGACAATAAGTAGTACGGCGCACGGATGCCATCACTGCAGAGAAAATCAGAAGCGTATTGGGAGGACGGAAGAGCGGGCAGCGCTGGAATCAAAGCCAACTGAGCGGGGATCAGCGCGGTTGGGCGCTCGATCCGGGATTAGTCCAGCGGGTCAGGACGAAGGCCTGTTCGAATTTGTGGACGGTCGCTAACTCTTTCTGCATGGCTTGCGCGTCGCTCCGGTTCGCCAGCGGGCCGACTTCGACCCGGTATCGAGGTTGGCCCGCCACCTCGCCGGTGACAACACTTACATTGTAGCCTTTGTCTTTAAGTTTCTTGGCAACCGAGCGCGCATCCGCGTCCCTGGTAAAGGACGCGATCTGAACCAGCCACACTTGCGCAGGCGCTGGGTTCGCAGGCTTCACTGCTTCATTTACCAACGCTTTCGCCACGTTTACAGAGGCTGGATTTGGCAACGAAGCGACCCTGTTCTCCTCTCCCTTCGCCGGTGCGGTTTCCAGAGATTCCTTAGTTTCAGCTGTCGCCGTGCTCAGAGCAGAACTTGCCGGCACTTTCAGCGGCGCTTTTTGGAGTTTGATTTCAATCGTATCGGGCGGCGATGTTCGTTGAATCTTCTGTGCTGCATCCGAGCTTCTGACCTCTGGCGGCACGGACATTGCCCCACGACCCGGCGCGGGACCCGGCGTTGGGTTCGCCGGACGAGCCGGAGATTGCTGCCCGGGTGCCGAAGCACCGGGTGACGGGGTTACGCCTTTGGGCTGGTCGGGCGCCGCATCTTTGGACTGCTCCGGCGCCAGCTTTTTGAGTCTTTCTAAATCGCGCTCCTGCTCTCTTTTTATGCGCTCGAGCTCGGCCCTGACAGTGGAAAGCTTGGCTTTGAATTCTTCCGTAACGACTTGGGATTCCTTACGATTGCGAATTACGTTTGGCGTGATGAGCATGATTAACTCGGTTCTTCGAACTTTCTCGTCGGTGGAGCCGAAAAACCGCCCAAAAACCGGGATGTCCATCAGATACGGAATTCCACTGCGGTCCCGAGTCTTGTTTTCAGTGATGATACCGCCGATGACCAGGGTGTCTCCGTCCTGTACCACCGCGGTGGTTTCGGCTTGTCGCGTGTCGAATGACGGAAACTGGTCCTGTCCGATGACTACAGGGAGGCCTCTCTGACTGACTTCGGCAAGGATCTGAAGATTGACCAGGCCTTGGGAGTTCACTTGTGGAATAATTGTTACAATCCGGCCGGTGTTGCGATACTGAATAGTCGTACTGGAAGCAATCGTGCCAACGGCGCCGGTAATGCTACCCGTGGCAATGGGTTCTTCACTGCCGACTTGAATGCGCGCGGGCCTGTTGTCGGTCGCCAAAACACTTGGCGACGATAGGATTCGCGCACGCGAGTCGGCTTGGAGCGCGTTGACCAAAGCGCGCACGGTTTGAGAGCTACCGATGATTCCACTAATGCCACCGGGAAAGCGGGATATAGTGGCGTCTTGCGCCAATGCCGACAGCCTCCCAAGCGCGCCGGTCAGGACGCTACCACGCGAATCGAAAGTGCGCCCAAGGATTGTCTGTGGACCTTCCCCAAGTTGGTAGTCGATCCCGAGAAACTCGTCATTACTCAGAGTGACCTCGGCGATCAACACATCCATGAGCACTTGCCGCGGCACCGCATCCAACTCCTTCAAAATGTTCCTGATATTCTGGAATTCCTGCGCCGTGCCGTAGATGATCAGTGAATTGGTCCCGAGATCGGCGACGATGCGCAGTTGCTCTTCCGGTTTTGCTCCCGGCGCTCCAGGCGTCGGAGTCCCCGGCCTCGGCTGCCCAGGCACGGGCACGGGAGTTGGCGCAGGTAGTCCTTGAGGTACAGGTTGCCCCGGCGCGGGAAAAGCAGCGAATCCGCTGTATGGAGCGCCACCGGTAGGACTTGTGCCACCCAATCCGCCTCCGCCCGTCGGCGACGTTGTTCTACCCATCCCGGGGCTCGTACCGCTGCCTCCTCCCGGAGTTGCGCGGTGCAGGGTTTGCAAGGACGGCGACGACGAGCGAGTTGCTGAGGTGGGGAGGCCAAGCGCCTGGCCCAACACGTCGGCTAGATCCGCAGCCTTGCTGTTTTCCAC
>DASWHT010000475.1:0-3870 GCA_036398075.1 Binatia bacterium
CGGGGTTTTATCTTGGTGGGTAAATAAACCAGGCTAGGACTTCACGGCCGGCTTTGGTATAGTGAAATTATACTTATGACCGAACGAAAACACTCTGTGCCGCCGCTGTTTCAGAACAACCAAGTTCTATTCGGCCACGACTCGACGCCGGGACTGATCGCTTGCGAGATAGAAGGCGGCGATAACGTCAGGCTTTATTTGCGCATCGACGGCGAAACCCGCTCGGAGCTTGCGCCGTTCGCGCCTCTGCTGATTATCGAGGGCGATGATGGCCTCAAGGGATGGACCGGGGACGCGAAGGTCGAAGAGCTCACGGGGTCGGGCTCCTTCAACCGCCTCGTTCTATTTCCCGATCTGAAGCAGCTCGACGACGCCAAGAGTTACTTGCAAAAAAAAACCGGCAAGACTCCTTCCGCAGCCGACGCGCCTTACTGGTATTTCACCGATCCCGTGCACCAATTTCTTCTCGTATCCGGCAAGACCCAGTTCAAGGGCATGACGTTTCGCGATCTGAAGCGTTTGCAAATCGATATTGAAACCTACTGTCAGGAAGGCTTCTCTTTCCCCAATCCGGCGCGGGACACGGATCGCATCACCGCCATTGCGCTCTCCGATTCCAGCGGCTGGGAAAGATTGATTTCCGGCAAGGAATTCGTAGAAGCCGAGATGCTCCGGGAGATGGTCAAGGAGGTTCAAAGGCGCGATCCCGACGTGATCGAAGGCCACAATCTTTTTCGTTTCGATCTTGAATACATCGAAGCTCGCGCTAAGAAGCATAAAGTCGCGCTCAACCTGGGCAGGGATGGCTCGCGCCTCGGCGGCCATGCCTCGCGCATGCAAATCGCCGAGCGCACGATCGCCTATAAAAAATACGAGATCCACGGCCGCCACATCATCGATACCTGGATTCTCGCGCAGCATTATGACGTCGCGACCCGCGAGCTGGAAAGCTTCGGCCTGAAAGACATCGCGCGCCACTTCGGAGTCGCCGGCGCTGAGCGCGTCTATGTGCCGGGCGACAAGACCAGCTGGTACTTCGATCACGACCCCGAAACGCTGTTTCGCTACGCCCTGGATGACGTGCGCGAGACCCGCGCCATCGCCGATCTCTTATCGCCCAGTTACTTCGTCCAGGCGCAGATCTTTCCCTACAGCTACCAGAACATGCCGCTGCGCGGCAACGCGACCAAGATCGACGCGCTGTTTCTGCGCGAGTATCTGTACCAGCGGCGCGCCCTGCCGCGGCCGGACGAAGGCCGCGACGTCGTCGGCGGCTTTACCAGCATGGAGTTCCAAGGCACGGCGCACCGCGTGCTCCACTGCGACGTGACCTCGCTCTACCCGTCGCTCATGCTGGTTTACAACTATCTGCCCAAGAAGGACGAGATCGGCGTGATGCGGGGACTGCTGCGCGATCTGCGCGAGTTTCGCGTCAAGGCCAAGGAGCTGGCCCGCGACGCCGGCGAGGAAGAGAGCCGGATCTATTTCAACGCGCTGCAATCGGCGTTTAAGATTCTCATCAATTCATTTTACGGCTATCTCGGTTTTCCGATGGGCCGTTTCAACGACTTCGATGCCGCCAACCAGGTGACCGCCAAAGGGCGCGAACTCATCCAGGCCGCGGTGGCGTGGCTCAAGGACAAAGGCGCCCAGATTATCGAAGTCGATACCGATGGCATCTATTTCGTGCCGCCGCCATCGGTAAAAGACCGGGATGCCGAACAGCATTTCATCGAGGAGTTGGGCGCTATACTCCCGCAAGGCATCGAGCTGGAGCTCGACGGCCGCTACCCGGCGATGTTCAGCTACAAGATGAAAAACTACGCGCTCCTCGATGACAAAGGGCGGCTGCTGATCAAAGGCTCGGGCCTTCGCTCCCGCGGTCTCGAGTTGTTTCAGCGCGAGTGGTTGGAAGAGATGCTGACGTTGCTCTTGAAAGGGGAGCGAGAAAAAATTCCCGCGCTCTACGAGAGCTACCTGGCGGACATCGAACGGCACCGCAAAGACATTTCCTGGCTCGCCAAAACGGAAACGTTGCAAGACTCGCTGGACAGTTATGCAGCCAAGGTCAAGGGCAAGAAGCGTAACGCCGCCGCGCCCTATGAACTGGCGTTGAAAGCCGAGCGGCCCTATCAACCCGGCGACCAGATTTCTTACTACGTGACGGGTAGTAAAGCCAAAGTGAAGATCAGCGAAAGCTCCAAGCTCGCCTCCCAGTGGGATGCCGAGCGCCCCGACGAAAACGTCGAGCATTACAAGGGGAAGCTTAAAGAACTGTACGAAAAATTTCGCCCTTTCATCGAGAACAATAACCAGGGTAATTTGACGCTTGAGGATCGCGAATCAAAGATCGAGGATTGAGCATGGCGATCTTCCATCCTCCATCTTCTATCATCGAATACAGTGGCGCGCTGCCAAGTCAATAGGGAATACGGTGCATGGCAAACAGAGTGGCATTGATCACCGGCGGCGCCCGCGGCATCGGGCGCGCGGTGGCGTTGGATTTGGCGGACGAAGGATGGTCCGTGGCGATCTGTTACCGCACCGGCGGCAAGGAAGCAAATGAAGTCATCGAAGCCGCGCGGCAAAAAAACGCCAGGGCCCTGGCATTTGAATGCGACGTTTCCGATCCGGCGGCGGCGGCGGTCTTGGTGCAAAAAGTCCAGAACGAATGGGGCCGCATCGACGCCTTGATCAACGGCGCCGGACCCTATCACCGGGTATCGCTGCTCCAGGAAACCAACGAAGGTTGGCACTCGATGTTCGACAACAACCTCCATCCGGTTTTTTATTTAAGCCAGGCGGTGATTCCGGTTATGCGCGAGCAACAGTGGGGGCGCATCGTCTGCTTCAGCATGGCCAACGCTGAGCAACTCATCGCCCAACCTCAGCTTACCGCTCACTACATCAGCAAAGTCGGCCTGCTCGCCCTGGCGCGCTCATTTGCCCGCTTGGTGGCGCCCTATGGCATTACCGTGAATTGCATTGCGCCGGGCTTCATCGATTCGGGCAGCGCTCCGAAACAGGAACTCGAAAAGATGGTCAAGTTTATTCCCGCCGGCTACGTCGGCAACGTCGGCGACGTGGTGGCGGCGGTGCGCTTTTTACTTTCCGAAGCGGCGCGTTACGTCAACGGCGCCAATATCCAAGTGAGCGGGGCTTGGGGAATTTAGATAGAAGAGATAGAATTGAGGATACTGAACCCAGGAGACAGAAGTCAGCAATCAGAAGGGCGCGCCGAGTGGATTTTGGCTTCTGGATTCTGATTTCTCTGTGACAATCATGCCGAATCAAAAAGACCACGAACGCGCATTGGAACTCGCCCAGCGGGGCATGAACCATCAGATGGCCGAGGAATTCAATGAAGCAATTCGCCTGTACAAGGAGTCCATCGCCATCTGTCCCACCGCCGACGCGCACACTTACCTGGGCTGGGCTTATAGCTTTCAAGGCAGAATCGACGACGCCATCGCTCAGTGCGAGATCGCCATTCAACTCGATCCCGAATTCGGTAATCCCTACAACGATATCGGCGTGTACTTGATGCAGCAGCAAAAACTCGACGAAGCGATTCCCTGGCTGGAGAGAGCCAAGCTCGCCAAGCGCTATGAACCCCGCCATTTTCCCTACATCAATTTGGGCAGAGTCTATCTCACTAAAGGTATGGTCAATAAGGCGCTGCAAGAGTTCCGCGGCGCCCTGGATCGAAATCCCGACGTTACCGACCTTGCTCAGCTGATCGAAGATCTGGAATCCAAACTACAGTAGCGTCTAAATCTCGGATCGACCCCGCTGCAAACGCGCGCCGACTACGCGGCTTCTCTGATCGCGGCGTCGAAGATCTCGACGGCGCGGTCGGCTTCCGCTTTT
>DASWHT010000476.1:0-3250 GCA_036398075.1 Binatia bacterium
CGCGCGCGTGCGCCCATCGCACGTAGCGATCGGCTTCTCCGGTCGGCAACAGGCTGTAGTCGTAAAATATAAACTTGACCAGCTTGATCCCCAGCGACTGGATTTCGTCGAAGTCTTTTTCGTTGAGACCGGGAACCAGCAGCAAAGTGCCCGCATGCACTTTGACGCCGGAAGGCCGCAAGTTGTCGTAGCATCTCTTGGTAACGATGGCGACGGACAACGCCGTGCGCGCGTCCGGCGGCAATGGCAGCCCCGGCAAATGCAATTCGCCGGCGGAAATCAATGCCGTCACGCCGCCATGCATGTAGTTCGTAATCCAACCGAGCGAGTTCTGCGCCGGCGTGTATTCGCCGATGGACGGATGCGAATGCGAGTCGATCAAGCCGGGAATCGCCGTGATTCCATTGGCGTCGATGGTCTGATCCGCGGCTTGAGTTAACCCATTGCCGATCGCCTGAATCACTCCATCCTTTATGTAGATTGAATTCGCCTGCCGAAGCGAGCTTTCCAATTTTCCGGTCACCAGAGTGCCGATGTTTTTAATTAACAGCGTAGGCATACGATCCAATCACGCAGCAACTTGCTTTGACTATAGCAAAGCTTACTCAGCCGCAAAAGCACCATGAAGGCCAATCTTCATTGTACGTCCAAAGGTGATATCCTGACTTCTGAGATGCAACATTGGGTGTGGAACATCGACCCGGCGATATTTCGCCTCGGTCCATTCGAGGTTCGTTGGTACGGGCTATTCTTTGCGCTCGGATTTCTCATCGGCTTTCAGATCCTGGCGCAGTTTTACCGCAGGGAACGGCGCGACCTCAACAACCTGTCGGAGTTACTTCTTTACCTGCTGCTCGGGACCGTCATCGGCGCGAGACTCGGTCATGTCCTTCTTTATCAGCCCGACTACTACCTATCGCACCCCTGGGAGATACCCATGATCTGGCAAGGAGGCCTGGCCAGTCACGGCGGTTTCGCCGGCGTTATGATCTCACTTTATCTTTATCTCAAAAAACACCGCGACATGAGCTTCACCGAGCTTGCCGACCGTCTCGCCATAGCTTGTCTGCTGGCAGCAGCCCTCATCCGCGTCGGCAATTTTTTCAATTCCGAGATTCTCGGCGCTCCTTCAAACCAGCCCTGGGCTGTCGTCTTCGCACGCGTCGACGATAGGCCTCGACATCCGGCGATGCTCTACGAGGCGATCGCGTACCTTCTTGTCTTTTGCATGCTGTACACAGCCTACTGGAAAACGACGATCATTCAATTTCCCGGCAGAGTCTTGGGCGCGGCCCTATCGATCTGTTTTCTCGCTCGCTTCATGATCGAATTTGTCAAAGAAAACCAGGTGCCGTTCGAAAGCCGCTTGCCTTTGAACCTAGGGCAACTTTTAAGCATTCCCTTTATACTTGCGGGTCTTTATCTCATCTATGCGTCACGAAGAAAGCCACCAACGCCGGCACGCTGAACAACTGCGAAGCCTGGAGATTCTTCCCCGCCGACAATCCGACCCCGCTCTGAAAAATGAACCGTGAGCCTTCGTCAAATGCCTTGCTCGGTCCCCGAATCGCCGCCGGAAACGTTGTCCGGCCAAAGAAGCTCTTTGTGGAAACCGATGACGGCTTGAGATGTCGTTACAATGACTACGGCGGCGATCAGTAAGGCGAAAAGCGCCACCTCGTCGGATGGGTTGTGAATGCCGTCCATGATGAGGCTAAAGCTGCTGGCGCCGATCCCGGCGGCGATTTCTACGACCATTACTCCGGTATTGAGCTGCAGCGCGCGCAGCAGCGGCGGGCGGCGGTGTGACATGTCGAGGCCCTTCGTGTTTCAGTCCAGCATTGCCAGCAGCAGCATCATGCCGACGCCTGTTCCGATCGCAAGCATCTGGACGATCGATTTCGCCGGATCCACCTCCTTGTTGAGTTCGGGGACCAAATCGGATCCGGCGATGTAGACGAAACCTCCTGCAGCCAGCGCCAGCATCGTGGCGATGAAATGGTGCATCGTCGTTCCAGCTAAAAGAACGAGGACGGTCCCGAGGATCGCCAGCGTAGCCGACAGAAAGTTAAAAATCAGCGCCTTCTTCTTACTGAACCCGGCATGAAGCAACACGCCAAAGTCGCTGATCTCTTGCGGCAATTCGTGCATGGCAACGGCGATGGTCGTGGCAATCCCTACGCGTAAACTTGTCAGATAAGCTGCGCCGATGATTGCCCCGTCGATAAAATTGTGCACGCCGTCAGCCAGTAGGTTCATATAACCCACTGGATGAATCGAGTTCTTGGATTCGAAGTTATGCTGATGCCGCCAGAGGATAAATTTCTCCAAAGTGAAGAAGATGAATATGCCCGCCAGGAGGTAGAGGGACGCTTCCATGCGCGTGTCGAGCTTTTCAAACGCCTCTGGCAGCAAGTGAATGAATACGTCGCCGAACAGGCTTCCGACCGCGAGGCTGACCAACACAAATATGATCTGTTTTAGATTTCGTTCTCTGATCGAGAGGAAGACGGCGCCGATTACGGAAAGAAGACTCACTAAAATCACGCTGGCGAGGGCGTAGAACCAAGTGATGGGAGTTGCTTCCACGCTCGTTTATCCGAAGATCTCATGCACGACCGCTTTGACGGCATCCGTATAAGCTTGACCCAGGTTGGTAGCGCTGGTCGTGGGCACGGCGCGTTGAACGCGCGTCTCCCAGAGGACGGCGCCGTCGGCAATTCTTATCAGCTTGAATTCAGCCAGAACCCGCACGAACTTTAGCGGCTCCCCTTCCCAACGCCAGATCTCGCCGGCGAAGATCAAGCCCGATAATTTTCCATCTCGTGCCGTCCGTGCGGCGCTCTGTGGATTCGCCGAAAACGCGCCCAGTCGGGCGTCCACTGCCTCCGGAAACGCACTACGGACCTTTCTCTGCGCCAGCGTGTATTCACCGATGGACAGGTGCGAATGCGAGTCGATCAAACCGGGGATCGCGGTAATGCCATGGGCGTCGATGACCTGGTCCGCCGCTGGATTCAAACCGTTGCCGATGGCCTGAACCAAGCCGTCTTTAATGAAGATGGAATCCGCCTCTCTGAGCGGGCTTTCCAAATTTCCGGTAACCAGAGTGCCGATGTTTTTGATGAGGATGGAAGACATGAGAAAGATTGCTCCTAGAATGCAATGGGAGGCACCATAGCAGAGCGCCTTTCCAAGTCAAAGTATGTGAAGAAGATCTCACATAGCGAAAAATCTCGCCTGTTATTTT
>DASWHT010000477.1:0-3436 GCA_036398075.1 Binatia bacterium
TTGTTGTTCGTTTTTACCTCGTAACTGGAGGCCTCCGTATGCATCTAAACCGCGAGCTTTGGCTCTACAATACGGCATTTCGCGTGGCACGAATGAGCGCATGCGAACTAAACACAAATTGGGACGAAACTCAGAGGTAAATTACGTTTAGTTTTCAACCAAATTTCCTTGTCTGTACCGAACATTGAACCTTGAACTTTGAACTTGGTATGCGCGCCCAAGCGCGCATGCCAAGTTAGTGGTCGCCGACGCCGATGCGGCCGACGAAGGGAAGTTTGAGCGCGGGTTTGTAGAAATCGATCCCGAAATTCAAACCGAGCAGGTTCAGCTCGACGCCCTCCTCCCGCGCCAAAGTAACGCCGAGCACGCCCAGCATCGATACCTGGTAGCCGGTGCCGCTCGGAGCGCGATCGAAGATCGAGCCGTTGATTGGGTAGTCCTTGCCGATCGCAGTGGAGGGAAGATCCATGCGCAGCTCCGGCACCTGCTTGCCGATATAAGCGACAAAGGTATTGCTGTTTGGGCCCGGCCAAACCGTGTATTCGTCGGGATAGGGATAATTGGCCACGGCTTCGATAATTTTGGGAATCGCGCGCGCCGCGGCTTGGCCGCGCAGTTCGGCGATAACCGATGGTTCATTGCCGAACCAGCGGCCATCCGGCGTGCCCGGAGCCGAAACCATGGCGGGAAGATTACGATAGACGCGCCAGCCGATGACCTGATGCACGGTGTATGTCTCGGCGTTTTCCGGTTTCGTCGCGACCCACGAGTGCACAGCGAAAATGCCGCGCCAGTTGAGCGCCCGCGCGGTGTAAACCTGCACCACGGCTTCCGGCGTGTTTTCGGCGGGTGGCGCGATACCGGCGCTGGAGCGGTCGGCCCGGCGAAAGTCACGGCCTAACTGAGCCTGACCGGTAACCACCATGAGCACCGGCAGAGCCGCGAGGAAGAGCAAAAAGAAAAGTACCATGCGAATAAGCATCGTCGCTCGAAGTGGAATGGAGTATAGCCTATGGATATGACCGATTCCAGAGTGGCGGCGCCGTAGTTGATTGTCGCGCCGCTTCGAGTGATGATGCAACGATGACAATATCCGGGCGACGCGCATCGTGCCGCCGCTCGCTAACTCGGCGCTGAAAGTGGGGTTCTAAGACATGGCGCGGGTCTTTCGCATAGGACATGGCTTCGACGTTCACCGCCTTGTGCGCGGGCGCAAACTGATCTTGGCGGGGCTTGAGATACCCCATAGCAAAGGCTTGTCAGGCCACTCCGATGCCGACGTCGTGCTGCACGCGATTATCAACGCGCTTCTCGGCGCCATGGGGGAAGGAGATATCGGCGCGCATTTTCCCGACACGGACGCGCGTTACAAAGGTATAGCCAGCGGCAAGTTGCTGGACCGGGTGCTCCAGATCGCGCGCCGTAAACGCTTCAAACTGGTCAACCTGGACGTGACGCTGTTGGCGCAACAGCCGAAACTCGCGCGCCACTATGCGACGATGCGCCAAAACGTGGCGCGCCGCTTAAAAGTGGGCGAAAACAGGATCAACATCAAAGCGACCACCACCGAAAAACTCGGCTGGGTGGGTCAAGGCAAAGGAATGGCGGCAACGGCGGTGGTTTTATTGAGCCGATAGGGTTCCAGCGGCGGCGGATTTGTTGACAAGCATGGGATTCTATATTAATCAATTTTTCTAATCTTAGGTGGAACCTGATCCTCCCAATCTAGCGTCCGAAGCGCGTGAACAAGAGATCGAAAGGTTAGCTCAAGAGCTGGGCCGTCTGATCCAGGGCGCCGACCCTGAGCGGCGGGAAGACCTCAAAGAGCTGGCGTTCGCACTGATTCGCGAGGAGTTCGTTTATGTAGGCGAGGGCGATTCTCAGAAAAAGGGATCGGCTCCGGCGCCATTCAACCCACTGGGTACCGGAGTCTTGATATTTTGTTTAGGCGCCGGCTTGTCATTTGTGTTCGGTCCGATTGGGTTAGTTCTGATGTTGGGCGGATTGATCTTTATCGTTTGGGGCGCTTTGATTAGCTGGATCAAGGGATAACCGAGCATGGCAGAAAAGGAAAAACGAGGCATCTGGTCGCGTAGAGACTTCTTTACTCGCTTGGGTTGGGGAGGGGTCGGCATCTTCGGCGGGTTGGGTCTCCTTGGATTTCTCCGGTCGGCGTTTCCACGGGTACTGTTCCAGCCGCCGTCAACGTTCAAAGCCGGGCTTATTTCCGACTACGCAATCGGCGAAGTCAGCGAAAAATACAAACAAGACCAGCGCGTCTGGATTATCCGCGAGGAAACCGGCGTCTACGCTATTTTCGCCAAATGCACCCATTTGGGCTGCACGCCGCGCTGGCTTACCACTGAGAACAAGTTTAAATGTCCTTGCCACGGCAGCGGTTTTTTCAAATCCGGCTTGAACTTCGAGGGGCCGGCGCCGCGGCCGCTTGACCGCTTCAAAATCGCCGTGGGCGAAGATGGTCAACTGGTCGTCGACAAAGGCCAGGTCTTCAAGATGAGTCCCAACGCCGAGCCCGACGAGCAACACCCGGAAAGCATTTTGAAGGCCTAACGAAAGACTGATTATGGCAAATAAGGTCCTAGAGAAAATCAAAAACGATATCGTCGAGAGTCAGGTTTGGAAGGCGATCTTTCGTCACGGCTACGATGATACGCCGCGCAACCGCGTCATGATGGTGACCGCGAATGTTTTCCTCCACCTCCACCCCGCCAAAGTCCGGCGCCATGCGGTGCGCATGCGCTTTACCTGGTGCATGGGCGGGCTCACGTTTCTGATGTTTTTAGTTACCGTTGTGACCGGCGTTTACTTGATGTTTTACTACCGGCCGGTGGCGGAGTACGCCTACGCGGATATGAAATATCTCGAGTTCGATATGCCCTTCGGCATGCTCATGCGCAACATGCACCGCTGGGCGGCCCATGCCATGGTCGTGTTCGTGTGGCTGCATATGTTCCGCGTGTTTCTGACCGGCTCGTACAAGCCGCCTCGTGAATTTAACTGGATCGTCGGCGTGTTGTTGCTCGTGATGACCTTGCTCTTGAGCTTTACGGGTTACCTTTTGCCCTGGGACCAGCTCGCCATCTGGGCCGTTACCGTCGGTTCCAACATGGCGCGCGCCACGCCGCTTTTGGGTTATGAGGGTCCGTTCGCCGACTTCGTCGGCGCCAACCCGATCTATGACGCCCGCGCGTTCCTGTTCGGCGGCGGCGAAATCGGGCCGCATACGCTGCTCAGGTTCTACATTCTGCACTGTATTTTCATACCGCTGGTCGCAAGCATTCTCATGGCGGTGCACTTCTGGCGCATTCGCAGAGACGGCTTCTCGGGGCCGTCCCTCTAGTTGAATCGAAAACGAGGTAATAAGATGGCAGAGGCAACCCGCGAAAGAAAGTTACCCGTCGACGACAAAGTTCAC
>DASWHT010000478.1:0-3654 GCA_036398075.1 Binatia bacterium
CTTGCACGGCTTCGCGAAAGGGATCGTCGGTGCTCTTCATGGCTTCGAGCGCCAGCGCGCAAGCGGCGAGCGCCAGTTGCGACAGATAGGCGCCGTCGTCAATCTGTAGCGCTGCGGCTCCGGTCATCACCGTGGTGCCGTTGATTAAGGCAAGACCCTCTTTGGGCTCGAGGGAGAGCGGTTGGAGGCCGGACATAGCGAGGGCTCTGTCCGCCGAAATCTTTTCGCCCATGAACAGAACATCCCCCTCGCCCAACAAGACGCGGCCGATGTAGGCGGATGGAATGAGATCGCCGCTGGCGCCGACAGAACCATACATGGGAACGATTGGCGTGATGCCGCAATTGAGCAGGTCGATGAGCCGCTCGATCACGACAACTCGAACGGCGGAGTACCCTTTGGCGAGAGCATTGGCTCTGAGAAGTATGGCCGCGCGGACCACGTCTTCGGGCAGAGGCTCGCCGCTTCCGCAAATCAAAAAACGAAAGATATTTTGCTGGTGTTTAGCGAGATCTTGGGCGGGCAAGATGAAACGAACATTACCGCCGAGACCGGTGTTTACGCCGTAGAGGATCTCGCCGCGGCGGAGTTTTTCTTGCAAAATTTGCCGCGAGGCGAGAATCTTTTTTCGCACCTCAGGAACATCGCTGAGTTGGACGCGACGCTGCCGCCGCGCCACCGCCGCTACCTGAGCGATGGTCAATTGCGACCCGGAGACTTCAATAGTCTGGATTTGCCCTGAGATTTCCGTCGCCAACAGCGGCCTCTCCTATTCGGTGATCACCCGATCTTCAAGAACCCGGATTTTCGTTTACCCGCTGCGCTCGCCTCCAGCGCGCCATCGCGTTTTTCGCTCTTGAGTGTCGCCAATTTCATCGAGGCCCTCCTTTCCACGAGTCGACGTAGCCAAGCCATTCCGCTCCTTCCGGCAATGGCGCGACGTCGAGGGCGTCCCGGGCATCCACCATCACCGCGACTTCATCGGTGTCAGTACGGGCAGCGGTGGCCGCGGCATGGAGCGCTTGGGGTTGAGGCCCATGGGTCAATCCGCTCGGATGCAAAGTGATCATCCCCGGTTGAATATTATCCCGCGAGAGAAATTGGCCGCGGTGATAAAAGATCACTTCTTCGTAATCATCGTTGCTATGAAAGAACGGCAGCTTCAGCGCTCCCGGATCGGTTTCCAACGGGCGCGGACAAAACGTGCTGATGACGAAACGTGACGCCGTAAACGTCGTGTGGGCCGAAGGCGGCAAATGGTAACGATGGCTCATGAGCGGTCTTAAGTCGCGCCAGTTGAGCCGCACCGGGGCCAAGGTGCCATGCCAGCCCAGGGCGTCGAGCGGATTGAATGGATAGGTAATCACGCTCCGCGATCCGCGCCGTTTGACGACGACGCGCCACTCGGTTTCCGTTTGTTGGGCGCGAAATGCGTCATCGAGGCGCGGCATATCGAGCGCAGCGGCGTCGAATATGGCATGTTCTCCGACGACTCCCTTGTCGGGAAGCCGATAGCTGTCGTTGGTGGCTTCGATGAGCAACGCTGCCACCGGCGCGGTGATTTCCAACCGCCAGAGGGTTCCGCGCGGCAACATCAGGTAGTCGCCGTCCCGGATGGTCAGATGACCATAGTCGCAAAAGAGCTCGCCCGAACCCTCATGAACGAAAACCAACTCGTCCCCATCGCCGTTGCGCACCAAGTGATCCATGCTCTGCTGCGCGCGCCAGTGGCGGATCTCAAGGTAAGGATTGCTCATTAGAGGCGTGGCATCCCACAAGGAGTCCGCGTGCTTTTCCAGGCGGTTAGTATCGAAGGCCCGTGGCCGCAGAGGACCTTCAAAGCGACTCCATCCGGTGGGCGGATGGCGGTGGATCATTTGCGTCGACGGACCATAGAAGCCTTCTTTGCCAAGTTCCCTTTCGAAGCTGTCGGGAGGCAGATCGGCGTGCGCCTGGCGCGATGCCGTTCCCTCGATGCGCGGAAATGAAATCCATCTTCCGGTCATCGCAACACCCCCCGTGCCATTTGATCCTTTTCCATAGTCTCGAAGAGAGCGCGAAAATTGCCTTCGCCGAATCCATCGTTCCCTTTGCGCTGGATAATTTCGAAGAAGATGGGTCCAATGACCGTCTTGGTAAAAATCTGCAGCAGGACTCCCGCATCCGGGCTGCCATCGATCAAGATATGATTACGCGCGAGGCGCTGCACGTCCTCGCCGTGGGAACGGACGCGTTCTTCCAGGCGGTCATAGTAGGCTTGCGGCGTGTCCAAAAACGCCACGCCGCGGTTCTTCAGCCGCTCGATGCTTGTATAGATATCCCGGCTGGCCAGAGCAATATGTTGGATGCCCTCGCCGTGGTAGGCGTCCAAATATTCCTCGACTTGAGACTGCCTATCCGACGGTTCATTGATGGGAATGCGAATCTTGCCGCACGGGCTAACCAGCGCGCGGGACCTGAGCCCGGTTTTCTGACCATGAATGTCGAAGTAACGGATCTCCCGGAAATTAAACAGCCGTTGATAAAACTCAGCCCACTGATCCATCCGCCCTTTATGAACGTTGTGGGTTAGATGGTCGATATGCGTGAGCCCGGCGCCATCGACGTCTGGCAGGGCGCCGCCGCCGGGGACGAAATCGATGTCATAGATTGACCGGTCGCCGTAACGATCGACGAGATAGATCAGACTTCCGCCGATTCCCCGTATGGCCGGGATGTTAAGTTCCATCGGCCCCACTCTGCCGTGGTAGGCTTTGGCGCCGAGCGCCGTAGCCTGCTTAAGAGAATAAGCGGCATCCTTGACTCTTATGGCGAAAGCGCAAACTGACGGCCCATGCACGCGCGCAAAAGCCTGCGCGAAGCT
Organism: Binatia bacterium; assembly: GCA_036398075.1. GTDB lineage: Bacteria > Desulfobacterota > Binatia > UBA9968 > UBA9968 > DATACQ01. The sequence goes on from DASWHT010000478.1 coordinate 2,864, forward strand.
ATGGGGCTCATGGTTAAGAATGAAGTTGATGCCGCCCTGCCGGTAAAGAACAACCTCTTTTGAACGATGGCGTGCGACCTCGCTAAACCCCATTTTTCCAAAGAGCGCGGCCATGGCAGGAACCACTGGGGCGGCATATTCGACGAATTCAAAGCCGTCCGTACCCAAGGGGTTGTTGTCTGCGGCGATGGGTTTATGGGCCGATTTGCCTCCCGGCAGAACCCCCTTCATGCGTGTCTTCTGTCTCACTATGCCCGGTTTGGAAGCCATGACCGCGCGCCCTCCGGTTTAAACCCCAAACCATGACAGGCAACCCCGTGCGCGTCGAAAACCTTCCTGGCTCGAGGTTGACTTAAACGGATGATCGTATTAAAAAGCTGCGCCGGGGTGCGCTGAAAATACGAGAAAAGGTCTGCTCGACGTGAGAGCGGCAAGAGCGAATCGGTTTTGCTCCATGGCGGGTGAGAACCCATAAATTTCCCGAACGACCGTGCTTTCCTGATGATTCAGACCGACCTAGAAAAATCGTAACAGATAACGTGACCTTGTCAACGTAGAATTTTCTTCGGGTCCATACTTTGTGTCAGATAATCGAAGCAAGCGGTATTCACAAGACTGTAAGAGCGGTCAAATTCGTAATTGCCGCCGGGACGCGCTGTTATCCGAATCATCGGCCAATTAGGCGCGAAATGTTGTCAATCTTTCGCCGCCTTATAGTGTAGAATTCGACGAAGAAAATTATTCCGGGCACGGAACGGGGAGTGCCTAACAAGTGATTCGCCTCCTGGTCA
>DASWHT010000479.1:0-3887 GCA_036398075.1 Binatia bacterium
TAACGGCATTCATTGCTTAGTGGCGCTTCGAATTGATCGTGTGGGTGCGGAGAAACCCGGTTACCACATCCGTGCGATTGGGGGCGGCTGATTTCCTCCAGATCGTAGCGGACACGGCAGTACGGCTTGTCGAGCGGTATCGGCCGGGCGAGATCCACCGGGGTGGCGATCACGATGGTGTCGCAATCGATCGCAGCGATCGTCGCCGCGAGGTCGTCGAGTTGCGCCGGGGAATAACCCATGGCCGGGAGCGATCTTTGCACCCATGGAAAACGCTGGAACGTTTCGATCAAACTGCCTCGCGCAAATGGTTTCGGATCGACGATCTCCGCCGCGCCGTAGCGGCGCGCGGCGACGCTGCCGGAGCCGTAGGCCATCTCGCCATGAGCAAAAATCTCACACCCAAGCAGAATAATCATCGGATGCCTTGGATCGGCGCAATGTCTCACCCAGGAACAGCGGTGATGGCTGTCGTCGATGACCACGGTTATCTGATTCCACTGTGCACCTCGGGTGATTTGTTACGCGCCTTCAAGACGATTTGGCACGCGACGGAACATTAATCGTGATCGTCTATAACTTTCCTGGAGTGGCGGCTACTGCGGACGGCTCGGAAGCCGTCGTTTGGGTTGAGAACGCACATCACGCAGGGCGCCTGCGCCTATCCGATCACGCTGTCGACGAACATGGCTGGCGGTGATCAGTTGGCGGTCGTCAACGGTCACGCGCGCAACGTGCAAGAGGCACCCGATCTTGGGCTGATCGCGGGGCGCATTGCCGAATAATCGGAAACGCCATTTTTTAATATCCAAGATGGATTTCTCACGACGCACACAATCGAGAGCCCGCGCTTGCCTGAGCCGGAGATGATGAAACAATTCGTCGGCGATCCCAACCACGGGGACCGCCTGCGCAACTTCATGGACCCGGTGCATCCGATCATGAGCGGCGTGGTGCAAAACCAAGACAGCTACATGAAAAGCAAAATCGCCCAACGGTATTTATATGACCGAATCCCGGCGATCACGAAAAGGTTGATGGAAGAATTCCGCTCGCTAACGGGACGGCGCTACGGGATGATCGACGCTTATGGGCTTGACGATGCCGAGTGCGCGATCGTCGGCATGGGTAGCCTGGTCGAGACCACGAAGGCGACGGCGAAATATCTGCGCGAAAAGGAAGGCGTCAAAGTCGCTACATTCCACGTGACGAGCTTTCGTCGGTTCCCCGGCGCGGAGATCGTCGATGCGCTGAAGCATCTCAAAGCCATTGCCGTGATCGCGCGGATGGACAATGCGCCGGCGCAGTCAAATCCTCTCACGGTGGAGATCAAAGCGGCGTTTGCCGACGCGTTATCCGGCGCGCCGGGGACCGGCGCTGATCAACCTGTACACGACTTGCCAGGCAGAGTATGGCGTGCTCGACTGCAATTTAACCCGGCAAGCCAAACTGGCCGTCGAATCCCGCGCCTTGCCAATTTTTATTTGCGATACGCGCAAAGGGAAAAGGATCCACGAGCGCTTGAGCTTGATGGGTAATTCGGCGCAGAAAGAAGATTGGTGGACGCCGCCGCAGGGCGATAAAGCGCTTACGTTTATCGATTTTGTCCGGAGCGAAGGACGCTTCGCCAAGTAATTCGACACAGACGGCAAGCCATCGCCGGCGTTGTTGCAGACACACAAGCAGACCGGTTGCAAAACTGGCGCATGCTCCAGGAGTTCTCGAGACTGCGCTGAAATGAATCAGACCAGGAGGCGTTATGGCGGCAGCAGAGACATATCTCATTCCGATCGATTTCTCGCGTGGCTCGGACAAAGCGTTCGATCACGCCATGAAGCTGGCGCGCGAACGGAAAGCGAAGCTAATCGCGCTCCACGTCGTGCCGGCGGAGTTGATTTATCCGCCAACGGGCGGGCGATTCGATTTCTACGGCTTGATGGAGCGCGACGCGCGCGCGAATTTTCGCAAGCTTTTAAAGCGCAAACGGCTGCAACCCAAAGACTGCGAGCTTGTGCTCGCGCGCGGCACGGACTTCGCAGAGATCATCGCGCGCCAGGCGAAGCGCTTGCGCGCGTCGATGATAGTCATGGGGAGCCATGGCAGGACCGGATTGAGTAGGCTACTTCTTGGAAGTGTGGCGGAGAGGGCACTTCGCTACGCTGAGTGTCCGGTGTTGATTGTTAAGTAGTGACGTACCGTTGGTGGAGCGGATGGTGGATATTCCCGGTTGTGATGCCTATCATCATGTTGGGAGTTATGTTGACCGGACTTTACGTCGTGTTCGGGGGAGGGAACTTCAGGCCACCGTGGTGGAATAACCGCGATAGAAATTCCACCCAGTCAAAAAAATTCAGCGTCGGCTATAGAAATCGTCAAGAAACGATACGCTAAAGGCGAAATTACCAAAGAAGAATTTGAGCAGATTTAGAAAGACCTTCTCAAGTAACACGAGGAAATTAAGGTGAAAGACATATTGGATGCGCAACACCAGCACTGGCAGAAAACGTTTGTCCAGAAGCCAGAAATGTTCGGTGCCGAGCCCAGCGACGCAGCTCGGATCGCTGTCGAGATGTTCAAAAAGGAAGGTGTGAGGAGGATTCTCGAACTGGGCGCGGGGCAGGGGCGAGATACGCTCTTTTATGCTCGCAATGGTTTCCAGGTCCACGCGCTCGATTACGCCCAGAGCGCCGTTGAGACGATTACCGCTAAAGCGCGGAAACTCGGCTTATCTGCCGCCATCACCGCGACTCAGCACGATGTGCGAGACGCTCTGCCTTTCGCCGACCAGATGTTTGATGGATGTTATTCGCATATGTTGTTCTGCATGGCACTGACAATTCGAGACCTCGAATTCCTCTCGGACGAAGTCTGGCGGGTATTAAAACCTCGCGGCCTCAACATCTACACGGTCAGGAATACCGATGATCCAGATTACGGGACCGGAATCCACAGAGGGGAGGATATGTATGAAGTGGGAGGATTCGTTGTGCATTTTTTCAGTAGAGAAAAAGTGATGCATCTGGCCAAGGGTTATGACATTGTTAGTATCGATGAATTTGAGGAAGGGAGACTGCCGAGAAAATTATTTCGAGTAACGCTTCGCAAGGAAAGTGTATCCGTATGACTATATTAGCGGCGAACGGCAGAAAAATGAAAAGGAGGGGACCACGGTCTCCACAAGCCGAGCAATGCCGGACGATAATGGTGGTGCCCACTTCGAAATCCGCGCGGATTGTGCGGGGGCACAGGTTTCTGCCCGGCCTTCTCCGACACTTGATCACGATCTCGCGGGTCGATTGAATCAGTTCAGTTGTTACAGATGCGACGATTTCGCCGAGATAGGGGACTCAAATCTATTGCTTCCCGCTAGGGGTGTAAAGCAATCAAAAATATATATACGAATAGCAGCGGTTGCCGATCGCTCAACGCATTTTTCAATTTTTCACACTTCAGAACCGATTCCCGAATACGGCGAATTGAACGCTGTCTAAAGCCGTGACCGTCACGGTGTTGACTGGGCAAAGCTCGGTTTTGAGGGATATCTTGCGAAATCTTCGCGCTACAACTTTTTTCATGAAAGTTAAATTAAAACAAGCGACTATTCGTCTTCTTCTGAGCGTTCACTCGAATCTTGATCTTGCTTGCCAAGCATAAGGTCGGGAGTTCGACCCTCCTCACCCGCTCCAAATTTAAGGGGTTGATTTTTCAACCCCTTTTTTAATTTTGAGCGGGTAGAAGAAGAGGCTCGCTTAAAACCACTTCGGCGCCAATTCTTAAAGATCTCCGGCGAGACGGGAGCTTCATCATGGATGCGGAGCGTATCGCGATGCACCGGTTAGTCAACGAGCGCTGCGCCCCTGGGTGACTTCGTGCAGTGGGCGCGCCGG
>DASWHT010000480.1:0-6606 GCA_036398075.1 Binatia bacterium
AGGCGCCGACATCAATCGGCTCATGGCCGAGATCGCCGGCCGCGCCACCGGTTACTGCGGCGGCAAAGGCGGCTCAATGCATATCGTCGCGGCCGAAGCGGGTTTCATTACGGCCACTGGCGTCGTCGGTGGCACGATTCCCCTGGCTCTCGGTGCGGCATTCGCCGCCAAGGAAAAGAAACAACGCCAGGTTGCCGTGGTCTTCTTCGGCGACGGCGCCGGTCAAGCCGGCCATTTTCACGAGTCGCTTAACATCGCCAGCCTCTGGCAACTTCCCGTCATCTTCGTCTGCGAAAACAACGGCTACGCGGAGTTCACGCCGCTCTCGGCTCATACGAACATCAAGCGCTTGGCGCAGCATGCCAAGACCTACGGCATCCCCGCCAGCACGGTGGATGGAAATGATTTGCTGGCGGTGCGCCGGGCGATGAGCAAAGCGGTCGACCATTGTCGAAAAGGTCAAGGACCGGTTTTTGTCGAATGCCTCACGCATCGCATGCGCGGCCACTATGAAGGCGACCCGGCGAAATACCGGGAGCTTTCGCAGCTCGCCGAGTGGAAAAAGAAAGATCCCATCGCGCGCGTATCCCGGCTGTTAAAGAGTAAGAAAATCATATCCGACACAGAGCTTGAAGATCTCGAAATCGACGCGCGCGCCCGCGCCGAAAGGGCCGCCGAGTTTTCCCTCGCTTCGCCATGGCCGGCAAATGATGAAGTTGCGACTCAAGTTACCGCTGACTGATACACGTTCTTCGTTCAACGATTGGAACGATTGAAACCACTGGAACCATTGGAACGCGTCGAATGCTTTGAAACGATTGGAACGTTTGGAACCAAAGCAGTTATGCCCGAACAAACCTTTTTAGACGCCATCGGCGCCGGACTGGCTGAAGAGATGAACCGCGATAAGTCGGTTTACCTCTTCGGTGAAGACGTGGCCCTCGGCGGTCCCTTCGGCGTGACGAAAGGGCTCGCGGAAAAATTCGGCGCCAACCGTGTGGTGAATACACCTATAAGCGAGGCTACGGTCATGGGCCTGGCGATCGGCGCGGCCACGGCGGGACTCAGGCCCGTGGTCGAGATCATGTTCATCGATTTCATCACGCTGGCGATGGATCAGTTAGTCAATCACGCCGCGAAGCTTCACTACATGTCCGGGGGGCAGTTAAAAATTCCGCTCACCGTCCGGGTCCAGTGCGGCATTAGCGGCGCCATGGGCGCGCACCATTCGCAAAGCTTGGAGGCATGGTTGACTCACGTGCCCGGCTTGAAAGTCGTCATGCCGTCGAATCCAGCCGACGCGCGAGGTCTACTCAAGTCCGCCATCCGCGACGATAACCCGGTGGTTTTTATCGAACACCGTGGCCTCTACTGGTCGCGCGGTCAGGTTCCCGAAGGCGAAGCGATTGTGCCCATCGGAAAAGCGTCAATCGCCCGGGAGGGAAAAGACCTGACCATCGTCGCCTTGGCCAATATGCTTGGCGCCGCGCTGGCCGCAGCCGACGAACTGTCTGGCTCGGGCATCTCAGTGGAGGTCATCGATCCGCGCAGCCTTTCCCCTTTCGATATCGAGACCATTGCCGCGTCCGTCAAGAAAACCAGCCGGCTGGTCATCGTCCACGAAGCCGTGCAGCAAGGCGGCATAGCGGCTGAGATCATCGCCCAAGCGCAGCAAGCCGTGTTTTATTATCTCGATAGCCCCATCCTGCGCGTCGCCGCGCCGCTCGCGCCCGTGCCGGCCAGCCCGGCGCTTGAAAAGAGTTTCGTTCCCGATAAGAAGCGAATCATCCACGCCGCACACGAAGCCCTCGGCAAAGCATAGCGTGCTTATAGAAAGTCGTCACCTTTGTTCGCTGAAATCGTCGCCATCTGTTCCGCCCTGGGCTGGGCCGGAGACTCGATCTTGGTCCGGTTCGGACTGCGGAAGTCCAATATCTTCGCGGCGATGCTTGTGAGTTACGCGGTGTCCATCACCTGCGTCTGGAGCTATCTGATTGCGACCACCTCCCTGGATTTTCTCAAGTCACCGGCGATGATCTACTACGGCATCAGTGGCTGTATACAGCCGCTCCTCGCCCGGGCTCTTTTTTATGAAGGCATCATCCGCATCGGCGTTGCCCGCGCCGGGCCGCTGCGCGGCGTGGAGCCTTTTTTTGCCGCGCTGGTGGCCGTGACGATTTTTAACGAGCAACCTGGATGGTTGGTTTATCTCGGAACGACTTTGATCGTCGCCAGCCTCTGGCTGATTTCCGGCAAGCAAAAGGGCGACACCAATTGGCGCCTTATCGATACGGCATTTCCCATCAGCGCCGCGTTGATTTCCACGATTTCGCAGACCCTGCGCAAACAAGCGCTGGCAATCATTCCTGATCCATTCGTGGCGGTGGCGGTGGTCACGACCGTGTCGCTTATTCTGCTATTGATGTTCGTTTTCAGCACCGGCAGGACGGGGCAATTCCGCATGGAGCGCAAGAGTTTCGGGTTCTTTTTCGCCGCCGCCATGATCGCGGTGGTGGCCCAGATTTTTAATTTTATTGCATTGGGGCGCGGCCAATTATCGGTGATCATTCCGTTGCTCAATACCACGCCGCTGTTTACCGTCTCGTTTAGTTTGCTGTTTCTGCGCGATCTCGAAATCATCAACTCGCGCGTCATCTTCGGCGCGATTCTGATGGTCGCCGGCGTCGTGTTCATCTCGGTCAGGTAGTGGCATTTTTTCCATTACCGCTAACGATGGCGTGAAGAGTCTTCGTCTTGACCCGAGCGCGTCTAGTTGATAACGAAGGCCAGCTAGACTGCGAATCATCATTTCCCAGGAGATTACGTAAGAATGATGATCTGCAGACTGCTCAAAACGATTCAGAGGCGAGGCGCGCGAAAATTCGATCCGTAGGGGACGGTCGCGACCGTCCCCTACCCGCAGTACGTCGAAGCGAGGCGATTTGATGGTTCGACACGCTCACCATGAGCGGAATAGATCCGTTCATCCTGAGCACAGTCGAAGGATGAGTCTTTTTCAGCAGCCTGCAAAGGAGAAGAATGATGGATAGCCGCGAATTTGCCAAGACGCTCGAAAAACAGGTGGCCGATTTTTGCACGTCATTGGATGCCAAGCCGCCCGCTTATAGCTACATCCCCCTGACCACCGACGAGATGCGCGTCAAGGTGATGCAAAGCCGGTTGTTCAACGAGATTCGCGCCGGTGAAATCTTCGGCGGCTGGCTAAAAAGCACGCCGGAGCTGGATGTCAAGAAAACCCTGGCGGAGGCGACCCACGAAGAATATGTCCACGCGACTTTCCTCGAAGACGCGTTACGTTCCAAGGGAGCCGCGCCGCACGAGTATAAAGCGCTGCCGGCGCAGATGGCGATGTTTAACGCGTTCGAAGGATTGACCGATACGGTCGAAAGAATCGCGGCTTTTCCAATGGCGGGCGAAGGTGTCGCCGACTATCTAATTGCCAAGAGTTTAACGGCCGGCACCGTGCCGAAATGGGTCACAGAGCCCTACCAGAAAATCCACGAAGACGAAGTAGAGCACGGCAATTACCCCTTCGAGATTCTCGTCAAATACGCAACAACGGCTGACAAGCAGGAAAGAGCCGCCCGCGCCGTGGCGATGAGCCTGGTCTTGCGCCGTCAATATTTTGATAATTTGGATCGGTGGGTATACGAAAATAAATCGTACTGAGTTCGGCGAGGGTACGAGTTCACCAAAGAGATTTCAGCTAAGTCAATCCGGCAAATGATGGGCCAACGAGCCGGCGTACGCCGGCTCGTTGGCCGATGAAAAATATTCTTCTACTCCAACGCTACTTTTTCCCCGCGACGACAATACTTTTGAGTTTGGCCTTTAGTTCCGGTTTGAGGTCATACATTGCCGCAAACTTCTTGGTGGCCGTGGGACCGTCGAGGGGTTGAATATCTAGTTTTGCTTTTTTGGCATCTGCGAGGAATTCCTTGTCTGTCATCGTATCCATGAACGCTTTTTGCAGCAACTCCAAACGGCCCTTCGGCAGCCCTGGTGGGGCGGTATATGGTCGCGCCAGTAGTCCGTAGGGACCGTTCACGACCTCGAGCAAGGCCCGCGCGTCGTCGGTCTTTGCATATTTTATCGCAAGCGGCACGTGCTTGAGCTCGGGATGCGATTCGGCCATGGTCTGAATTACGACGTTCACACTTCCGTCTTCAATGCCTTTCTGCCAGGTCGGCTTGATGGACTCCCACGCCCAGCAACCCCCGTCAATTTCTCCGCCATCCGCCGCTAGACGAATATCCGCGGTTCCTTTGTAACCCGAGATCATATGAATCGGCATACCGATCGCCTCCGCGACGATCTTAGGAACATCGTCAGTCGTCGATCCGGGCGCCGTGCCTCCCAGCTTGATCGGCTTCTTTGACGCTAGCCACTGATCGGCCGACGTGATCCCGCTTGCTTTGGTCAGCGCGCAAACGCCGTTATCCGCCACCGGCACGCCGAGGTAGCCGAATTTTCGCCCGTCGAATTTTGCCGCGGGATTGCCAATAGCTTGCTGAAGCACGAGCGGGCCGATCCAATTTCCAATAGTCAGACCGTCCGGTTTGGCGACATTGAAAATATGATTGGCGGCGATCAAACTCCCGGCGCCGGTCATATTCTCCACCACGACGGACGGATTGCCGGGAATGTGTCTACCTAAATGCCGCGCAATCGCGCGCGAATAGGTGTCGAATCCGCCGCCGGCCGCGAAGCCGACGATCAGACGTATCGTCTTGCCCTGGTAAAAGTCCTGGGCGGTCGCGTTTGCTGGAAGCGTCAGGAGCGAAACTGCCCATAACGCCAGCAAAATCAGGTTGCTTTTTTCTCGCATAGCTGACTCCTTTCTCTTTCTCATTGCTGCCGTATGAAACGAGGCGACGGCAAGAAACAGCCACGCCAACGCCTCTTAGACGTTCAAAACTATCCTTTTAATCACTTACGCCAAAAGACCCCCGCGGCGCAAGCTACCTCAGCTGAGTCATGATGTCCTGTCCTCCTAACCCGGTTCGTTCACCGTCTTCCTTGGCGGCCTCTACCGTTCAACTTTCCCAGGAATCGGAAGTTCTTTGAAATATGTGCCCGCGGGACTTGCTTTTTGTTTGACTTATCCGCTTCCTCTTCAACGATTTGAACGTCTTGAACGACTGGAACCATTTCTATTAAACATTTTGAATATACACATCCACCAATGCCGGCCGTTTTTCTTGCTTGATGATCTTGATCGCTCTTTCGACGGTGGGCCGAATCTGATCGGGTTCGGTGACCGGCCCTTCGCCGGCGATGCCGAGAGACCGGGCGAGATTGGCGAAGTCCACCGGTGGTTTTTCCATGCGCATACCGACGACTTTGTTTTCCGGCGGACGGCCGCGGTGAATAGCGATCTTTTCCTGGTGCTCTTCGTCGTTATAGTACGTGCGATTGTTGGTCATGACGGTCAGCAATGGCACCCCCGCGTTGGCCGCCGTCCACATCGCGCTCGACGTATATAGCATCTCGCCGTCGCGCTGCAGGTTGACGCAAATCTTGTCCGTGCCGCGATAAGGAATGGACGCTCCCACGGACGCCGCGGGGCCATATCCTAAACCGCCGCCGCCGTAGCCGCCGAGAAACAAACCGGGCTTGTCCCAAGTCCAGAGGCGGCTCGGCCAGCCGCGAAATCCTCCGGCGACCAGGAGCCAGTCTTCTTTTTTGATCGCTTCCCAAACTTCATAGGCGAGCCGCGGCGGCGCAATCGGTTTTTCATCCCAACGGCGCTTCAGGATCTCCCGCCAACGGGCGTGAATTTCTTCGTGCTGCGCCACCAACGATTTACGGCGATCTTCGACCACGCTCTTGGAAAACTTTCCTTGACGCTGAATCTCTTCGATCAACGCCGGCAGGAAAACTCTGGTATTGGCCACGATCGGCAAATCCACCGGCGCCAGCTCCTGAAAGTCGCTGGTCCAGCCGCGCATGGAAATATCAGCCAAGGTGACGTGAATCACTTTGCAGCCGGGCTTGATCGCCGGTGTCAAAGCATGGGTGGTTGCGTCTTGGCGCATCAGTTGGCCGAAAAGGTCGGTGACATCCAATCCCAAAATCACATCCGCGTCCGCGATCAATTGTTGATTCCTACCCGTGAGATTGAGCGTATGGGTGTTGGGAAAATTCAAGCGCGCGCCCAGGTCGATGACGGGAATCGATAAGAGATCGGCGAGCTGGACCAAACTCATAACGGCATCGTTGTTGCGCCCGACGTAGTCGGCAACAATGACCGGCTTTTGCGCCGAAGCGAGCAGCCGCGCCGCTTCTCGAATGGCCTCGGTCTCCGCCTGGAGCGGCGCAGGGGGTCGGAAGCGCTTTGGATCGGGCAGGGGAATTTCCTTTTCAATCGCCGACTCTTGGTCGGTCACGTCGAAACAGAGATAAACCGGCCCGGCCGGATCGCTCATGGCGATGCGATAGCCACGCATCATCGATGACGGGATCGCCTCGATGCCGACCGGCTGATCGTCCCATTTGACGAAGTCGCGAACCAAATTGCCCTGCACCAGCGCCGTATGAATCCAGTCGATCCACGGGCGCCGTTTGCTGGAGTTCATCGGGCCG
>DASWHT010000481.1:0-4371 GCA_036398075.1 Binatia bacterium
AGAGCGCGGGAGAGTTCGGCGACGGCAATGTTCTCATGGCTTCGGGAAGTCTCCGCGCCGGCGGGAAGAGTCCGCGGACAAATTCCGCCGAGCTTTATGACTTCGTCATGTCCGAAGGCGTGGGTTACCCGGATCTGGTAAGAGCCTGGTCGGAAACTTGCGGGCGGGCGGTAGACTGGCTAGCGGGCGTCGGCGTGGGCCTCGAGGAGACGGCGCCAGGGAGAATCTGGTTGGATCAAAAAAGCGAAATCTCCCTCGCTCCCGTCTATAAGAAAGACGTCGGCACCCGCGCGGTGGCGACGCTAAAAGCGCGCTTTGAGCGGCTCGGCGGGCGTTACATGAATAACATCGAGGGCGTTTCGCTGATTCGTGAAAACGGCGCCATCCAGGGAATCATCGGCAAGCAAAATGGCGAAACGCTGGAATTGCGCGCGCGGGCGACGATCTTATCCACCGGCGGCTTCAGCGCGAACAGAGAAATGCTCCGGCGCTATATCGGACCCAAAGCCGATCGGTGTAAACTGCGCGGCTCACGACAAGACACCGGCGATGGGCTGCGCATGGCTCTGGAAGCCGGCGCCAAGGCGGTCAATCTGCAATATTTTTATGGCCATCTGACTGCGCGCAAAGCCTTGGTGGATGATCGCTTTTGGCCCTATCCAAGATTGGATTCATTCGTCGATGAGGGCATTTTGATCGATCGCCACGGCCGTCGCTTCGTCGACGAGGGCCGCGGCGACGTGGCCGTTGCCAATGAATTGGCGCGCTCGGATGATCCTACGGGCGCGACTTTGATCTTCGATCATGAATCCTGGGAAGCCTCGAAGCATAGCCCTTCTTCCACTTCGCTGATGATACCCGCGCCCAATCCATGGCTCAGCGACAACGGCGGCGAGATTTTCCTGCACGAAACAATCGCCGGGCTCGCCGCGGCCCTCGGCATGGATGCGCAAAACTTGACGGTCACATTGGAACAATACAATCGCGCCGTTGAATCGAATCAGCCCGGTTCACTAGCCGTGCCGCGCACGGGACAACCCAAGCCGCTCCGCGCCCCGCTCTACGGACTCAAAGTCGTACCGGGCATCACCTTCACCATGGGCGGTGTTTTGATCAATGGCCGCGGCGAGGCTTTGAATGCCGATGAGAATCCGATCCGCGGTCTCTACGCCGCCGGCGACGCCATCGGTGGGCTCATGGGTGGCTATCGCGGCGGCTACACCGGTGGCTTGATGCAAGCGGTAGTTACGGGGATTTTAGCGGCTGAAAACGCCGCGCGTCACATCAACATGGGTCGAGGATCGAGAATGGAGGATCGAAGATAGCCAACTCCCCACTCACTATCTTCTATTCCCTCCATTTAGGCGCCGCTTTTCTTCTATACGATTTTCGTTCCAGCGAGGACGCGTCAAACTCTCTATGGTCAAAGAGTCGATTCCGTTTCCAAAGACGGCCATCCTCAATCCTCCATCTTCCATCCTCGTAATTCAGGCGCCCTCAGCTTCCTCCCGGTACAGCCCCAATGCTTCCGTCGATGGCCGGTCGGTGATCGAAAATAAGATTGCATCTTCGCCATTCAGGTTCTCATGGGAGTGCCACTGCCATGACGGCACCACGAAGATATCGCCCTGTTCCCAGTTGAATTCGTTGGCCGACACTTTGGTCGTACCCCGGCCGCGAAAGGCATAGTAAACGCCCGTGCTTGTGTGGCGGTGCGACTTGGTTTTTTCTTTGGGCCGAAGCAACTGGATCATGCAAGCACAGGTCGGCAGCGTGTGTCCGCCGTCCACCGGGTTGGCATATTCCAATAACACACCGTCGTAAGGATCGCCGGCGTTTTCTTTGAGCGCCTGCAAGCTCGCATTGGTTTCCTCCCACGGATAACGGTACGGCGGCGCCTGGAAAGCATTCTTGATCCAGCTCGGACGCGTGTGGGAAAAAATCTTCGACGAAAAGTTGTCTGGTCTTTCAACCGGCTGCTGCTCTTTCTTGAAATTCTCCTGGATCATCGCGCCGAAGTGGGTCACGAGCCGAACATCCAAACCGTCAAGCCACATGACCGGCTCGCTGGAGCCGTTGAAATGATCGTGCCAGGTCCAATTGGGCGTGGTGATGAAATCGCCTTCGAACATCGGAAAGCGCTCCCCCTCGACGATCGTGTAGGCGTTGGGCGTGCCTTTGACGATAAAGCGGACCGCCGCCGCGGTGTGCCGGTGCGCTGCGGCAATCTCCCCGGGCTTCACCAACTGCACGGAGATATGCACGGTGTTGGTCATGCCGGCGGCCAGTCCCGGATTGCGCATCTGGATCGTCCGGCGTCCTGCTTCGCCAGTCGTGATTAACTCCCCGGACCAATTGAGCGCCTGCATGATGTCGTTGCCCTTCCACAGATAGGGCTTAACGCTTTGCGACCATTCCTGGTGCTCCCAGTGGCCTTTTAAGTTTCTTTCCTTCATCCACTGACTGAGTTCTTGCAGATCCATAACGTCCTCCCGCGCGGTAAGCCGTTGTTTATTGCTGGTGCATACAAAGGGGCGGTCGCGCTGTCAACGGTCTAGTTTCGAGTCTCGGGTTTCAGGTTTCGAGTTTCCTGCCACCGCTGTTACCCGCCCATTACATTCTTCATCGACGCGATCACGTCCGCCGGCTGCGACATGACTTCTCTGGCCAGTTCTGCGATTTCTTCCCCAGAGATCAATTCAGGTTCGAGCCCGTGTTTTTTGGCTTCCGCGTGGAGATCGGGATGCGCCAACGCTTTGGCGTAGGCCGCCCGTAATAACTTGACTTGCTCCGGCGGGACTCCCGGCGGCCCAAACATCGGCGCGCTACCGAACTCGCCTGAACCAAGCATGACCGATACCAGACGGCGGTGCGCTTCCGAAGTCTTATACTGATCCATCAATTCGGAGAACAGCGGCGTGTCCGATAAACGCGGGTCGCGCTTTTTGCCGCCTTGGACCAAGACGCGGACTAGATTCTTGCTGCGCCAGGTAGGAAACGGCTCGCGGCCGAAAAACACCTGAATGGTGAAAGCCCGGCACTGGACTTCGCCGCGCTCGACCGCCAATTCGATTTCCGCACCGCCCTGGTAACCCGTCACCAGTTGAAACTTCGCGCCGATGGTTTGTTCCAGCAGTTTCGGCAAATAGTAGCCGGTGTTGCCGGTGCCCGTAACACCGCACTTGGGCGGCACCGCCGCCGTGCGCACGTCGTGAATGGTTTTATAAGGCGTATTGGCCCACATATAGAGCAAGGGAGAAGTGCGTGTGGTGCTGCCGACCCACGTGAATTTGGGCCAATCGAACTGCACTTCTTTTTTCTTGAGCAGCTGTTCGAAGTAAAGCGCCGCGTTGTTCACGCCGAGGGTCAGTCCATCCGGTTTTGCCACGCCGTAAACATAGTTCGTCGCCGTCATGGAGCCGGCGCCGGGCATGTTCTGCACGATGGTGGCGGGATTGCCGGGAATATTCCTGGTCAGCTGCGGCGCGATCATCCGCGCCCACAGGTCATGGGCGCTGGCCGCCGGGTAACCGACAACGACTCTGATGGTCTTGCCTTGAAAATAGGGAGCCTGTGCACTAGCGTTGGACGAAAGCAGTACCAGACCAAACAGCCACAAACCGATCCTTTGCATGGCTAACCTCCTGTCTTATGCGCGCAACGAGGCGGTAAAAGCGAGGTAAGAATAGGGCGAAACACGGTCCTCGTCAAGAAAGAAAAAGTACCGCCGGCACGCCCTAGCCGCATTTGATTCATATGTCTAAGGGTTTCGCGGTTTGCGCCGATAATTCACACAGTGGCGTTTGACAGCAACGGAGCGACAGAATCCAGCGTGCCGCGGCAAACCAAAATGGCCGGCATCGGGATCGGCCGCAAAACCTTAGCCGAGCGGAAAATCCGCCGCCGGTCTATCATTGACGCCACTCGACGACCCTCCTTAACGTTAAACAGAAGAAGCGGATACACCGTATGCGACCGATGCTCGCGGCCAACCTGAAAATCGGCGCCCTCCTCACCAAAGATGGGCTGCTGAGCGGTGAACAGCTCGCCAAAAGTCTGGAGATTCAAAAGAAGCAATATCCGGCATTGCCTTTGGGCAAGGTGTGCGTTGCCCTTGGATACTTGACTTCGGAAGACTTGAACGAGGTTCTCGCCAAACATCACCGCCGTATTCCCCTGGGGGAAATGTTGGTCCATCTCGATTTAATCAGCATGGAACAACTAAATGAGGTGTTTGAGCTTCAGCAAAGAGAGCGCCCCAAAAGAAAAATAGGCACGATGATGATCGAGAAGGGTCTCATCGATGAGCCCACGCTGATTCGCGCCCTCTATGAGCAATCGCAGCGAAACGACGCCGGCGCGCAACACCGC
>DASWHT010000482.1:0-2636 GCA_036398075.1 Binatia bacterium
GTTCGTCTTACCCGGCGCGGTGGCGGCGCCCGAGATGCAGATCAGCTGAGGTTGCGCCAGTAGTCCATAAACAAAGCGAACACTCTCTTGTTAATTTCATCACGTTCTTCGCGCAGGGTCGATAGGGAGGCGAAATCATTATTTTGTGCCGCCCTGGAACTGGCAATGGCCCATTGTTCCACCCTGGCTCTGGCCGGCAGGGCGGCGCACTCCTTGTCAGCGCCGGCGAAGCTTACGATCAGGTCGATTTGATGTAAGGGCACCTGGTCAACGCTTTTAGAATTTTGCGCCGCCATGTTGATGCCGAGCTCTTGCATGACTTTGCGCACGGGCGCGGGAATGTTGCCAGGGGTGACGCCGGCGCTGAAGACGCGCACTTTGGGTGGTCCCAAATGCTTCGCCACCGCTTCAGCCATCTGGCTCAAACGGGCGTTGTCCTGGTCCAGAAATAAGACGTTTCTCTGGCGAATCTCGCGGCGCATGAAATACCTCCTGTGAATTACCGATTTGGGTTGTTTTTGGACTTTTCAAAAGTAACGTCGACATTAAAAACTTCCTGCATCAAGCCGGCCTTTTTCGCCGCCCGTTGAAAGTGTTCTTTCAGATTGGCCGCGGCGGAGGCGGCGATGATCAGCTGCTTCGACTTTTTCTGCGCGCAGCTTACCGCTTTGACCGTTTGGTCATGGCTGTAATCCAGGGAGTCGGCGACGCGCAGAATAGCGCTCAGCTTGCGCACGATCTGTTGTTGATCGGGATGCAACTGGCTGAAGGCCAGGTGTTTTTGGCTCGGATGCGCTTTGCGGTGATAGCGCGCGACGTTGGCGATGAGATCGAGATCGGTTTTGCTGAAGGAATTCATCGCCGAGCTTTTGATCAAATAGTATGAATGCTTGTGGTGCTTGGGGTAGGCGACGAATAAACCGATGTCGTGCAGGGTGGCCGCCGCATGCAGGACACTCGCGAATTTTTCCGGTAACTGGTGCAAGTCGTGGAGTTGATAGAAGAGATTTAACGCGAGCTGGCTCACGTGCTCGGCGTGAGCGCGGTCATAGAGGTATTTCTGGCACACCTGTTCGAGGGACTCGGCCCGCTCCGCCCCGGCGTGCCAGGGCTCGGCGGCCGAATAATGGCGCTGCAGCAAATCCACCATCAGACCGTCGCGCAGGCCGCGCCGGCTTACGAAGAGGTAATCCAGTCCGGCTGCCGTCATGATTTCATGGAGCACTACACCACCGGCAACGATGATGTCGGCGCGCTTGGGATCGCCGCTGATCATCGACGCGCGTTCAGAGGCGGGCAAGCCTTTCAATAATTCAAGCAAAGCTTTAAGCCGCGAGCGGCGCAGGATGGCCAGTGAATCGGGTTTCGTGTCGCCGCCGATCAGGGTATCGGTTTCGGCCAGAGCGGTAACCGTTCCGCCGCTGCCAAACGCCATGGTGAATTTTTCTTTTTCAATGCGGTGCACCACCGGCTTGAGTTTTTCCTGAACCAGCTCGCGTAAACTATTAATCTCGCGGTTGCGCGGCGGGTCGGTGGCGAGAAAGGCTTCGGTCAAGCGCACCGCCCCGAGGGGCAGACTGAACAAGCAAAATAGCGTGCTGGCATTGGCCACGGAAAACTCGACGCTGCCGCCGCCAATGTCGAGGAAAAGGCCCAGGGGCAAATGAAAACGCAACCCGCTCATGATGCCGAGACTGATGAGGCGGGCTTCGTCTTGTTCGGAAATTACTTCCAGGGGAATGCCGGACTTGCGCGCGCGGCGAACGAATGCTTTGCCGTCGCGGGCTTCGCGCAGGGCGCTGGTGCCTACGGCGCGAACGGCTTTCACGCGGTAGCGGTCGGCCAACGCGCGAAAATCACCGAGAACTTTTAGCGCGGCATCGGCGGTGCGGGGATCGAGTTTCCCAGTTCGGAAAACGTCATGGCCCAAGCGCACGGGCTGGCGTTCCTGCTCGAGAACTCGATACTGCTTCGGATGGTCGACGGCGGCAATTTGCAAACGCATCGCGTTGCTGCCGACATCGACGACGGCGAAATGGTCCGGCATCGGCGGGGGTTATACCATACTTTGCGCGCCGGCCGAGCGCTTAAATGTTACGCCAATATTAAGTTTTTGTGAAATGTTTCGCAATTGACAAGGTTCTCTGATGCCAGACAGGACCGGCGCCGCTCTGGGATACGATCGTTCAAAATTACCGCAGTTTGTGCAAAGTTTATGTGGCCATCAGTCATGGCGCTAGCGTTGGAGAATAGATTCTCACCACGAAGGTCACGAAGGGTTCGGATATTTATACTCTTAAACTTCGTGAACTTCGTGCCTTCGTGGTGAAGATTTTTTTCTCTTCTGGCTCAATTTTGGTTGCGGCTCAGCCGCGCTGGCGAGATTGTCAGGCGGCGTCCTGGGAATCAGTGCAAGCCCCGATTATCTCCCCTTCATCGCCAGTCGGAATAGCGGCCTTTTTAGGCGGCTGCTCAAAGTGTTTCAGGAGCGCGTTCAGCACGGTTTTGATTTCTTCGAGAACGCTGTTCATTTTGTCGAACTCCTCCTCATGCTTGAGTCATAAAACGTCACGAAGATCCAGTGATTTTTTCAAGGCGTTTCATAAAACCTCCCTATGTCTTGATCTTGACGGCAG
>DASWHT010000483.1:0-2621 GCA_036398075.1 Binatia bacterium
TCCCCTACACTTTCGGCTACCTGTTGAGCCGCGGTCTCTACGCCATGTTCAAAAAGGAAGGCGCCGCTTTCCTGCCCAAGTATGAAGAACTGCTCCGCCTCGCCGGCAGCGACACCTCGGAAAACGTCGTCAAGCGCACGGTGGATCGCGATATCGAAGCGACTGAGTTTTGGACTGAGGCGATTCAAAGTTTGGAACAACCGCTGAATCACTTGGAAAGTTTGTTGCCGGAGGTTTTTCCGAAATCGTGAATGACTTCACTCGTCCGCAATGAACTGTCTCAGGAAAAAAATCGGCCAGTTATTTTTGGTCGGGGTTCAAGGCGAAACGCTCACACCCGACGAGCGGCTGCTCTTCGAAGAGTATGGGTTCGGCGGATTCATCCTCTTTAAACGCAACTGCCGCCAGGCCGGCCAGGTGGTTTCATTATGTCGCGACCTTGGGGATATGGCCGATGAAACACCGCCCTTCATCGCCATCGACCAGGAAGGCGGCCGCGTGCACCGCTTGCCGCCGCCTTTCACCCATTTTCCGCCGGCCGCGCGTATCGGTGAGACCAACGATCCTGACCTCGCTTACCGCTCGGGGCGCGCCACCGCCGCGGAATTAACGCTGGCGGGAATCAATCTCAATTTTGCTCCGGTGCTGGACGTAAATTCCAATTCGCAAAACCCCATCATCGGCGACCGCGCCTTCGGCGCTGAGCCGAAGGCGGTAATGATGATGGGTTGGTCATGGACTCAAGGGCTCCGAGACGGAGGTGTTATTCCATGTGGTAAACATTTTCCCGGCCATGGCGCCTCCGACAAGGACTCGCACTTCGAACTACCCTTAGTCGCGAAATCAATAGACGAACTGAACGCCACCGAGCTGCGGCCCTTCGCACACGCTTGTCGAAACAATATCGAAGCCCTCATGACGGCCCACGTGCTTTACCCAGCCCTCGATTCTCAATGGCCGGCCACGCTTTCAGAAAAAATCGTGACAGGTTTGTTACGCCAGCAACTGGGTTATGGTGGCGTGGTTTTCGGCGATGATATGGAGATGAAAGCGATCAGCGACCGCTACGGCGTGGCGGATGGAGCCTCTCTGAGTATCCGCGCCGGCGTCGACATGCTCCTCTTTGGCCATGAGCTCTCGCGGGCGGTTCAGGCTTGCGAGTTTCTATGCGCGGAAACTGAAAAAGACGCCGCGCTACGGGCGCGGGCGGACGAGAGCTCGGCCCGGATCGCCAGGCTCAAGCGACGTTCCTTGAAATCGTTTACGGGGGTCACCGAGAAGGAGATTGTCGAGCGGCTCGCCAGTCTGGATCATGGCCGCATGGTGGCGGAGATTTACGGCACCTTGTAAGCGCTGTAGGCGATCAGCTTCTGCACGTCACGGGCCAACTCGCCCTGCCATTTCTCGATGAGAATATCGGCGGGGCATTTGCCGTCGTCGAGCAGGCTTTTCAGCGGCTTTAGATAAATCGTTTCATCATCGCCTTGGACATTGAGCGCCCGCTGGCGGCGCAGACCTTCCCAGGCGATTTGCAGAAGTTCTCTGGCCAGTTCGAGCAGAGCGTAGCGGCGTACCCTGGCCGCCAGCGCGTCCCGGTGCGAGTCAAGATAAATCTGCATCCGTTCGTCCCAGGTCCATCCTTTAACCAAATCCCAGCCCGCCTGGAGACAATCGTTATCGTAAAACACGCCCTTGATCAGCGCCGAAAGCGCGGGCATCAGATCCGGCGGCTGGCTGTCCACCGAGCGCACTTCGACATAACGCTTGATGCGCGTCTCCGGAAACAGCGTGGTCAAGTGATCGCTCCAATCTTCTATAGTTGCCCGCTCGCCGTTGTGCCCGCGCGCCAAATACTGGCGAAAAGTCATGTGGGTCATGTCGATGTAGTCTTTGTTGCGAATGATGAAATACATCGGCACGTCCAGGGCGTATTCCACGTAGTGAACGAAGGAAACATCCGGCGCGAAAGCGAACTTGAGTAATCCCGAGCGATTATTGTCCGTATCCGTCCAGATATGTTCGCGAAAACTGCGATAGCCGTTGAGCGCGCCATCCGAGATCGGTGAGTTGGCGAACATGGCGATCAAGATGGGAGCCAATCCCATGCCGGTGCGAAACTTCGCCATGGCATCTTTTTCGTCGAGATAATCTATATTAGCTTGCACCGTGGCGGTCTGTTTCATCATGCGTTGGCCCATCGTGCCGACTTTGAGCATGTAGGGCGCCATAATACGGTAACGCTTCTTGGGTACCCATTCGATCTCTTCGAGACGGCTCACCGGCTGGATGCCCAAACCGAGAAAGACGATACCCAGCGGTTCGGCGACTTCCAGCAGCTCGCGGATATGCTGGTTAAACTCGGCATAGGTGCAGTGAATGTTTTCGCAGGGCTCGCCGCTGAGCTCGATCTGGCCGCCGGGCTCCAGGTGGACCTCATGCTTGTTTCTTTTCAGCGCGATGATGTGGCCGTCCTGTTCGTCAGGCTCCCAGCCGAAGCGGTCGATCAATTCGCGCAGAATTCTGTCTACGCCCCGTGGCCCAAAATACGGAATCGCTTTGCCGGTACGGCGGTCGATGCCGACTTTTTCGTACTCGGTGCCAACGCGCCAGCGCTCCGGCGT
>DASWHT010000484.1:0-28823 GCA_036398075.1 Binatia bacterium
GCCGCCCATGAGGGCGGGTACCACGTGGCCTCGCCGGTCTTCGACGGCGCGCGGGAGGAAGAGATCAAGAAGGCCCTCAAGGATCAGGGGCTGCCGGAGTCCGGAAAGATCACCCTCTATGACGGGATGAGCGGGGAAGCCTTCGACCAGGAGGTCGCCGTCGGTTACATCTATATCCTGAAACTGGCGCATCTCGTGGACGACAAGATCCACGCGCGCTCCATCGGCCCCTATTCCCTCATCACCCAGCAGCCGTTGGGTGGTAAGGCCCAGTTCGGCGGCCAGCGTCTCGGCGAGATGGAAGTGTGGGCGCTGGAAGCTTATGGCGCGGCCTACACGCTGCAAGAGATGCTGACGGTAAAATCCGACGACGTGGTCGGCCGCACCCGCATGTACGAAGCCATCGTCAAGGGCGACAACCTTTTGGAGCCCGGTCTGCCGGAGTCCTTCAACGTCATGGTGAAAGAGCTGCAAAGCTTGGGATTGGATATTGATCTAGTAGAGGAATAGTCTCTAGCCCCTGCGCGGCTGCGCCGCGCAGACGGAGGTCATTTTTTCATGGAAGATCTGTTTAATTTATTTGAGAAGCCGAAGAACCCGTTAAGTTTCAACGCCATCAAGATTTCCATCGCTTCACCGGAGAAAATTCGCTCCTGGTCGCATGGCGAAGTCAAGAAGCCCGAAACCATCAATTACCGAACTTTCAAGCCTGAGCGCGACGGCCTGTTTTGCGCCAAGATTTTCGGCCCGACCAAGGACTACGAGTGCAATTGCGGCAAATACAAAAGAATGCGCCATCGCGGCGTGGTGTGTGAGAAGTGCGGGGTTGAAGTGATTCAGTCCAAAGTGCGGCGCGAACGCATGGGGCACATCGAGCTGGCGACGCCCGTGGTGCACATCTGGTTTCTCAAAAGCCTGCCGAGCCGCATCGGCGCGCTGCTCGATATGTCGCTCAAGGACATCGAGAAGGTGCTATATTTCGAGTCGTATATCGTCGTCGATCCCGGCGAGACGCCGCTGGAGCACAGAGAGCTGTTAACCGATGCCCGTTACCGCAAAGCGATGGAGGAGTACGGCGGCAAATTCGTCGCGGCAATGGGCGCGGAGGCGATCCGCAAATTGCTCAAATCCCTCGATGTCGCGAAACTCTCCGAAGAATTGCACCAGGAAATGCGCGAATCCAACTCTGAAGTGCGGCGCAAGAAGATGGCCAAGCGGCTCAAAGTCATGAACGCCTTCAAGACTTCCGGCAATCGTCCCGAGTGGATGGTGCTCGAAGTGATCCCGGTGATCCCGCCTGATCTACGTCCGCTGGTGCCGCTGGACGGCGGCAGGTTCGCGACCTCAGATCTTAACGATCTTTATCGCCGCGTCATCAACCGCAACAACCGGCTCAAACGGCTGATGGAGCTGAATGCGCCGGATATGATCATCCGCAATGAAAAGCGCATGCTGCAGGAATCGGTGGACGCGCTGTTTGACAATGGCCGGCGCGGCCGCGCCATTACCGGCCAAAACCGCCGGCCGCTCAAGTCGTTGAGCGATATGCTCAAGGGCAAGACCGGACGCTTCCGCCAGAATCTGCTGGGAAAACGGGTGGACTATTCCGGCCGTTCCGTGATCGTGGTGGGTCCCGAGCTGCGGCTGCACCAGTGCGGATTGCCGAAGAAAATGGCCCTCGAGCTATTCAAGCCGTTTATCTACAACAAGCTCGAAGAACGGGGTCATGTCACCACCATCAAGAGCGCCAAGAAGATGGTGGAAAAAGAACGGCCCGAAGTTTGGGATATACTCGATGAGGTCATTCGCGAACATCCGGTGCTGCTCAATCGCGCGCCGACCTTGCACCGGCTCGGCATTCAGGCCTTCGAACCGATACTGATCGACGGCAAGGCGATACAGCTGCATCCGCTGGTTTGCGCCGCCTATAACGCCGACTTCGACGGCGATCAAATGGCGGTGCACGTGCCGCTCTCGGTGGAGGCCCAAGTCGAAGCGCGGGCGCTGATGATGTCGACCAACAATATTCTCTCGCCGGCCAACGGCAAGCCGATCATCGTGCCGACCCAAGACATCGTGTTGGGGCTCTACTACATGACGCGTGAGCGCTTGCACATGAAAGGAAGCGGCCGGCTGTTCAGCAGTCCGACGGAAGTGAGGATCGCCTACGACCAGGGTGAAGTGGACTTGCAAGCGCCGATTACCGTGCGGATCAACGGTGAGCGGGTGGGTACGACGGTGGGCCGGGTTCAGCTGTATGAGATCGTGCCGCCGATGATTCCGTTCAAAGAAGTGAACCGGGTGATGAAAAAGAAGGAGTTGGCGAATCTCATCGACATTAGCTACCGGTTGGCCGGCAATAAGGCAACGGTCATTCTCGCGGATCGCTTGAAGGACATCGGTTATCAAAACGCGACTCGGGCCGGCATCTCGATTTCCATCAAGGATATGGTCATCCCACCGAGTAAAGAGGCACTGCTTAAAACCGCCCACGAAGACGTGCGCGAAATCGAGGAGCAGTACAAGAACGGCCTGATTACCGACGGTGAACGCTACAACAAAGTCGTCGATATCTGGGCTGAAGTTACCGACCGCATCGCCGACGAGATGCTGCGCGATCTCGGTACGGAGAAAGTCACCGATGAAAACGGCAAGGAAATCTCGGTGCCGAGTTTCAACCCGATTTTCATGATGGCCGACTCCGGTGCGCGGGGCAGCGCCCAGCAGATTCGCCAGCTCGCGGGGATGCGCGGATTAATGGCGAAACCTTCCGGTGAAATCATCGAGACGCCGATTACCGCGAACTTTCGCGAAGGGCTCACTGTGCTGCAGTACTTTATCTCGACCCACGGCGCGCGCAAAGGTCTCGCGGACACGGCGCTCAAAACCGCCAACTCCGGCTATCTGACGCGCCGCCTCGTCGATGTCGCGCAGGATTCGGTGATATCGGAAGAAGACTGCGGCACTTTGGATGGCATCGAGATGACGCCGCTCATGGAGGGCGGCGAGGTCATTGAGCCGCTGGGCGACCGGGTGCTCGGACGCGTGGCGCTGGACGATGTCAAGGACCCGTTTACGGGCGATACCATCGTCAACGCCAACCAGGAGATCGATGAGGAACTGGTGCAGCGCGTTGAGGACTCCGGCCTGGAGCGGATCAAAATCCGCTCGGTGCTCACCTGCCAATCGAAGCGCGGCGTTTGCATCATGTGCTATGGCCGCGACCTGGGTCGCGGCCATATGGTCAACCCAGGCGAAGCCATCGGCGTCATTGCCGCGCAATCCATCGGCGAGCCGGGGACGCAGTTGACCATGCGCACCTTCCATATCGGCGGCACGGCGAGCCGGCGGGCCGAGCAAACGACATTGGAATCGCGCAACGAAGGTTTTCTCAAATTCATCAACGTCAATACCGTCGCCAATAAAGGTGGCGACCTGGTGGTCATGAACCGCAACGGCGAGGTCGCCATCGTCGACTACCCCGAAGGTGATAAGGGGGGGCGCGAACGGGAGCGCGAACGCTACCCGGTCGTCTATGGCGCCAAGCTGAAAAAGAAGGACGGCGCGAAAATCAAGGCGGGCGAACTCTTGGCCGAGTGGGATCCGTACACGATCCCGATTCTCACTGAGGTGGGCGGCGTCGTTAGGTTCGGCGATGTGATCGAAAACTCTACGATGAAGGAACAGGTAGACGAGCGCACCGGTCTCGCGACTAAACTTATCACCGACTCCAAAGACGTGGGCAAACGCCCGCGGATTTCGATTAAGGACACGCAAGGGCAAACGACGCGTCTCGGCGCGACATCGGAAGCGCGCTATTTGCTGCCCGTGGGAGCCCATATCAACGTTCAAGACGGACAAAGCGTCAACGCCGGCGACGTGCTCGCGAAGATACCGCGGGAAACGACCAAGACTAAGGACATCACCGGAGGTCTACCCCGCGTCGCGGAGCTCTTCGAAGCGCGCAAACCGAAGGAATTTGCCGTCATCAGCGAGATCGACGGCGTCGTTGCCTTTGGCAAAGACACCAAGGGCAAACGCAAAGTGGTCGTCACCCCCGACATCGGCGAGGCGAGGGAATATTTGATTCCCAAGGGCAAGCATATCAGCGTGCATGACGGCGACCGCGTCCAGGCCGGTGAATCGTTGATGGACGGATCGTCCAACCCGCATGATATTCTCAACATTCTCGGCGAAAAGGCATTGGCGAAATATTTGGTGGACGAAGTGCAAGAGATTTACCGCCTGCAGGGCGTGCGCATTAACGACAAGCACATCGAAGTTATCGTGCGCCAAATGCTGCGCCGCGTGCGCATCAAGGAAGTCGGCGATACCGAATTTCTCATCGGCGACCAGGTGGAGAAATGGCGCTTCGATGAAGAAAACCAAAAGGCCATCGGCGACGGGGGCAAGCCCGCGGTGGCGGAGCCTCTGCTACTCGGCATCACCAAGGCGTCGCTCTCCACGGAAAGCTTCATCTCGGCCGCGTCATTTCAGGAAACCACCAAAGTGCTTACGGAAGCGGCAATCCAGGGCAAGATCGATATGCTTTGCGGGCTCAAGGAAAACGTCATTATGGGACGGCTTATTCCCGCCGGCACCGGCATACCGAGGTACTCCAAGGCCGAGATCGAATTGGAGGAACCGGAGGATTCGGCGGGCGAGTATTCCGAGGCGGCGGAAGCATAGTGTTTTGACAAGGCGAGTATAATTTGATAGAAAAAGAAATTTTCGGGGAAACCATTCCACAAACTTGATTAGCAGTTCGTAAAACGACGCATTAGTATGCCCACGATCAACCAGCTGATCCGCGAAAGCCGAGAACAACAGCGGCGCAAGAATACCGCCCCCGCTCTGCAGGGTTGCCCGCAGAAGCGCGGCGTCTGCACCCGGGTTTACACCTCGACGCCGAAAAAGCCGAACTCGGCATTGCGCAAAGTGGCGCGGGTGCGTCTCACCAACGGGATCGAAGTCACTTCCTATATTCCCGGCGTGGGACACAACTTGCAGGAGCACTCCGTGGTGCTGATTCGCGGCGGCCGCGTTAAAGACCTGCCGGGCGTACGCTACCACATTATCCGCGGCACGCTGGATTCCATCGGCGTGCAGGAACGAAGACAGGGGCGCTCCAAGTACGGAGCCAAAAAACCCAAGTAGATATTTATGCCGCGCAAGGGAGAGGTTAAAAAAAGAGAAGGATTGCCGGACCCAAAGTACGGCGACAAGATGGTGGCGAAGTTCGTCAACACGATTATGAGCCGCGGCAAAAAGAGCACCGCGGAAGCGATATTGTACCGGTCGCTGGATATCGTCACCGCTAAAACCAAAGAGGACTCCTTGGGCGTGTTCAAGAGAGCTCTGGAGAACGCCCGGCCGACGGTGGAAGTTCGCTCGCGGCGCGTCGGTGGCGCCACTTACCAGGTGCCGGTGGAAGTTCGCCCGCAGCGGCGCCTCTCGCTGAGCATGCGCTGGCTCATACAAGCCGCGCGGGATCGCAGTGAAAAATCCATGGAAGAAAAACTCGCGGCGGAATTGATCGATGCCGCGAATAACCGCGGTACGTCGATCAAAAAAAAGGAAGATACCCATCGCATGGCGGAGGCCAATCGGGCATTCGCGCATTATCGGTGGTAGCTAAGATTAAAGAGATGTGCTGGAAAAAAGGAGGCGGGTTGACCGCCTCCTTTTTTTCCGGTGAATTGAGATGGCACGCACGGTCGCATTAGAGAAGACGCGCAATATCGGCATCATGGCCCACATCGATGCCGGTAAGACGACGACCACCGAACGCATCCTGTACTACACCGGGATCAATTACAAAATCGGCGAGGTCCATGATGGGACCGCCACCATGGACTGGATGGTGCAGGAGCAGGAGCGCGGGATCACCATCACTTCGGCGGCGACCACCTGTTTCTGGCGCGACCACCGGGTCAACATCATCGATACGCCCGGTCATGTGGATTTCACTATCGAGGTTGAGCGTTCGCTCCGGGTTTTGGACGGCGCCGTGGCGGTTTTCTGCTCTGTGGGCGGCGTCGAGCCGCAGACCGAAACCGTGTGGCGGCAGGCCGACAAGTACGGCGTGCCGCGCCTGGCGTTCGTCAACAAGATGGACCGTCTGGGAGCTGACTTTTTTCGGGTCGTGCAGATGATTCGCGACCGGCTCGGCGCTCAGCCGGCGATTGTGCAGATTCCCATCGGCGCTGAAGAAAAATTTATTGGAATCGTCGATTTGATCACGATGAAGGCAATGATTTGGGAAGATGAGAGTCTCGGAGCCAAGTTCCATGAGGAACCCGTCCCGGAGGGACTCAAGATCCAGGCGGATGAGTATCGAGAGAAGCTGCTCGAGGCGGCTGCCGATTCCGATGAAGCCATCATGGAGAAATATCTGGAAGGAAAACCGATCAGCGAGTCGGAGCTGCGCGCCGCGGTGCGCAAGGCGACCTTGGCGTTGAAGATCGTGCCGGTTTTGTGCGGCTCGGCTTTCCGCAACAAGGGTGTTCAGCCGATGCTCGACGCGGTGATCGAATATCTTCCCTCGCCGTCGGACATTGCGCCGGTGAAGGGCATCAATCCTGACACGCAGCAGATCGAAGCACGACCGGCCAAAGACGACGCGCCTTTTTCCGCGCTGGCGTTTAAAATCATGACCGATCCTTTCGTCGGGACGCTGAGTTTTTTTCGCGTCTATTCGGGATCGCTGACTTCCGGTTCCAGCGTTTTCAACTCGACTAGAACCAAACGCGAACGCATCGGCCGCCTGCTCAAGATGCACGCCAACAAGCGCGAGGAAATCAAAGAAGTCTACGCCGGTGACATCGCCGCCGCGGTGGGTCTCAGGACCGCCACCACGGGGGATACGCTTTGCGATGAAGATCATCCCATCGTGCTCGAATCCATCGACTTTCCCGACCCTGTGATTTCCATCGCCATCGAGCCCAAGAGCAAAGCAGACCAGGAAAAGCTCGGATTGTCGCTGCAGAAGCTGGCCACCGAAGATCCTTCATTCAAAGTCCGCACCGACGAAGAAACCGGGCAGACGATCATTTCTGGAATGGGTGAGCTGCATCTGGAAATCATCGTCGATCGCCTGCTGCGCGAGTTTAACGTCGGCGCCAACGTCGGTAAACCGCAGGTGGCCTATAAAGAAACCGTCCGCAAGGCGGTGGAGCAGCAAGGAAGGTTTATCCGCCAGACCGGCGGCCGCGGCCAATATGGCGACGTGTGGATCAAGCTGGAACCACAGCCGCCGGGCGCTGGTTTTGAGTTCGTCGATGCCATCAGAGGTGGTTCAATCCCGCGCGAGTATATTCCCGCGGTAGAGAAGGGCATTCGCGAGGCCACCGACAACGGCGCCCTGGCGGGATACCCGGTGGTGGATGTAAAAGTGACGCTGACCGACGGCAGCTACCACGATGTCGATTCCTCGGAAATCGCTTTCAAGATAGCGGGATCGATGGCCTTCAAGGAGGCGATGCGCAAGGCCGGCCCTGTGCTGCTCGAGCCCATCATGTCGGTGGAAGTGGTGGTGCCGGAGGAATTCATGGGCGATGTCATCGGCGATATCAGTTCGCGGCGCGGCAAAGTGTTGGGCATGGACACCCGCCCCGCGGCGCAGGCCATCGATGCCAGGGTTCCCTTAGCGCAAATGTTCGGCTACGCCACGGATCTGCGCTCCATGACCCAGGGCCGTGCTACTTACACCATGCAGTTTTCTCACTATGAGCCGGTGCCAACGGCGGTGGCCGAAGGGATCATCGCCAAATTCACCGGCAAGCCGGATGATTAAAGTATGAACGAGAAGATAAGAATACGCCTGAAAGCCTATGACCACCGGGTGCTGGATCAATCGGTGGGTGAAATTGTCGAAACCGTTCGGCGCACAGGCGGCAGAGTGGCGGGACCCATTCCGTTGCCGACGCGCATTGAACGATTTACCGTGAACCGTTCTCCGCACGTTGACAAAAAGTCCAGAGACCAGTACGAGATTCGGACGCATAAGAGGCTCCTGGATATTTTGGAGCCGACTCAACAGACCATCGACGCCCTGGGCAAACTCGATATTGCCGCCGGCGTAGACGTAGAGATAAAGCTGCAGTGAGCAGAATGGAGTACTGGAGTATTGGAGTGGTGGAGTACTGGGTGACTTTTACATTACTCCATTACTCCAATACTCCATTACTCCTATCCCAAGGGTTCATATTATGACAGGGCTGATCGGCAGAAAACTCGGCATGACGCAAGTCTACAATCCGGAGGGGAATGTTATTCCCGTCACGGTGATCGAAACCGGGCCTTGCGTCGTCGTGCAAAAAAAAGAAACGGTCAGGGACGGTTACAACGCGCTCCAGGTGGGATTTGGCAGCAAGAAGGCCCAACTCGTGAACAAGGCCCTTAAAGGGCATATGGCAAAGGCCGGGAGGGGCGCCTTCGAAGTGCTCAAGGAGTTCCGCCTCGACGATGTGTCGCAGTACGAGGTTGGCCAAGAGATAAAGGCCGCCGATCTCTTTAAAGCCGGCGACCGCATCGATGTAGCGGGGACCTCGAAGGGGCATGGTTTCACGGGTGTCATGAAGCGTTGGTCATTTAGCGGTTTTCCGGGGTCCCACGGCACCCATGAATATTTTCGCCACGGCGGCTCCATCGGCAACCGGTCTTATCCCGGGCGAGTCCGCAAAGGGAAAAAAATGGCGGGGCATTGGGGCGATGAGCGAGTGTCGGTGCAAAACATCGAGGTAGTCGATATTCGCCCGGATGAAAATTTGGTGTTGGTGCGGGGCGCCGTGCCGGGAGCCAAGCGCGGGCTGGTCGTCCTCAGCCGGGCGGCGAAGGGGTAGTTGGAAATGGAAGTCAACGTCATCCAGCCCAAACTCAAAGAGGAAATTTTTAGCCTCAAGGCGAGTCCGCATTTGCTGCATCAGACGGTACTCATGCAGCTTGCCAATCGGCGCGCGGGCACGGCGGCAACCAAGTCTAAGGGATTCGTCAGGGGAGGCGGCAAAAAGCCCTGGCGTCAAAAGGGCACGGGGCGGGCGCGCTCCGGCAGCATTCGCTCGCCGATCTGGGTGGGCGGCGGCACGATTTTCGGGCCGCAGCCGCGCGATTACTCTTATCGCATGCCGCGCAAAGCGCGGCGCAAGGCGTTGCTTTCGGCGCTGAGTTTAAAGAACCGCGACGGCAAGATTATCGTCGTGGACAAATTGGCGCCTGAGCAGCCCAAGACCAGGATCATGGCGCAGGCGCTGGCGCATCTCAAGGTTCAGAGCGCGTTGATCGTCATAGCCGAGGCTGATGAAAAAATCGAACGTTCGGCGCGCAATCTGCCCAAAGTAAAGGTCCTACGCGTGGAGGGGTTGAACGTCTACGATCTGCTGCGCTATGAGCATCTTATCATGACCGAATCCGCGCTCAGGTTGATCGAAGAAAGGTTGGCCGCATGAGCGGGCCGCTGGAAATCATTCGAGCGCCGCTGGTTTCGGAAAAGGGAACATTATTGGCGGAGAGCGCGAACCAGGTGTTATTCAAGGTTCGTCCCGAGGCCAATAAGATTGAAGTTAAGAAGGCCGTCGAGTCGCTCTTCAAAGTTAAGGTTGTCAAAGTCCGCATGGCGCGCTACTTGGGCAAAATCCGGCGCGTCGGCCGCAACATGGGCCGACGTCCGGGGTGGAAAAAGGCCTACGTGACCCTCAGAGAGGGTGACAAGATCGACCTTTTCGGCGGGGCATAAAACGAGCAATGGCTATACGAACCTACCGGCCCACCTCGGCGGGCATACGATTCAGAACCGGGCTCACCTTCGATGAGGTCACCAAGTGGAAACCCGAGAAGGGGCTCAGCGCGCCACTCAAACATAGCGGCGGGCGCAACAACACCGGGCGCATCACCGCGGATCATCGCGGCGGCGGACATAAACGGCTTTATCGCCTGATCGATTTCAAGCGGGACAAAAAAAATGTTCCCGCCAAAGTCGAAGCCATCGAATATGATCCCAATCGCTCGGCGCGCATCGCGCTGCTTTGTTACGCCGACGGCGAGCGCCGCTATATCCTGGCGCCGGACCGGCTACGGGTCGGAAGTTCCGTGATCGCCGGGGACGACAACATCGACATTCAGCCGGGGAATTCGTTGCCGTTAAAGTTCATCCCGGTGGGCACCGTGGTGCACAATATCGAGCTCAAGATCGGCAAGGGTGGGCAGCTAGCGCGCAGCGCCGGCGCCGGCGCGCAATTGATGGCCAAGGAAGGGTATTACGCTTTGCTGAAACTTCCCTCGGGCGAGTTACGCAACGTATTGGCCGAGTGCCGGGCAACGGTAGGGCAGATCGGCAATCTGGAGCAAGAAAATATTTCCTGGGGCAAGGCTGGGAGAATGCGTTGGCTCGGATGGCGGTCGGTTACCCGCGGCATCGCCAAAAATCCAGTGGACCATCCCCATGGCGGCGGCGAGGGAAGATCCAAGGGCAATCATCCGATGACGCCCTGGGGCAAGCCTACCAAGGGCTATAAGACGAGAAAAAATCATGCCTCCGACAAGTACATCGTCCAGGGCAGAAAGGCGAAATAAAGATGGCGCGCTCGGTTAAAAAGGGACCGTTTATTGACGAGCATTTAGCGAAGAAGATCGCCGTGATAACCGAATCGCGCCAGAAACAGGTGGTGCGCACCTGGTCGCGCCGTTCGACAATTACCCCGGAGATGGTCGGCATCACCATCGGCGTGCATAATGGCAGGAAATTCATTCCCGTTTTTGTCACGGAAAATATGGTGGGTCACAAACTCGGTGAGTTCTCGCCGACCAGAACGTTTTTCGCCCATTCGGGGGACCGCAAGGCAGAGGCAAAAGAGACAACGGGTATGCCCAGATCGGCTCCGGGAGCCGCGCCGGCGGCGGCGCCGGCGGCCCCGGCCAAGAGTTAGCCAACGGGGCACCATGAAACTCGACTGACCGGTATTATGGAAACAAAAGCGGTTACGAAGTATCTGCGTTTTTCGCCGCGCAAAGTGCGCCTGGTGGTGGACCAGATCCGCGGCAAGGGAGTCGAGGATGCGCTCAATATTCTAAAATTCGTGCCCAAGCGTTCCGCGGCGGCGGTGACGAAGACCTTGCGCACGGCGGTAGCCAATGCCGAGAGCACCCAGAACGTCGACGTGGATCGGCTCTATGTCAAAGAGGTCATGGTAAACGAAGCGGGCATGTGGAAACGGTTTATGCCGCGCGCCCATGGTAGGGCGACGAGCATTCGCAAGCGGCTAAGCCACGTGACCATCGTGCTGGATGAAGCCGGCGAGAGGAGATAAGGGCTGATGGGCCAGAAAACGCATCCAAAGATCTTTCGTCTCGGCGTCATCGAAACGTGGGATTCTAAATGGTTCTCGCGCAATGACTATGCCAAGCTGCTGCATGAGGATTTTCGCGTCAAGAAGTTTTTAAAGACCCGGCTCTATCACGCCGGCATCTCGAAGATCGAAATCGAACGGGCGGCGAGCAAGGCCAAGATCAATATCTATACGTCGCGCCCCGGCATCGTCATCGGCAAGAAGGGCGCGGAAATCGAAAAGCTCAAAGAAGAGATCACCAAGCTCACCCACGGTGAGACTTACATCAATATTCATGAGGTGCGCCGGCCTGATCTCGATGCCCAGCTGGTTTCTGAAAACGTCGCGTTGCAATTGGAGCGCCGCGTGGCCTTTCGCCGCGCCATGAAAGAAAGCGTTTCCCGCGCCATGCGCATGGGCGCGCAGGGCGTGAAGATTCAGTGCGCCGGGCGGCTCGGGGGATCGGAAATCGCCCGCACGGAGTGGTATCGCGAAGGGCGGGTGCCGCTGCACACGCTCAGGGCGGATGTCAATTATGGTTTTGCCGAGGCGCGCACGACCTACGGGGTCATCGGCGTCAAGGCTTGGATTTTTAGAGGCGAGGTTTTGACCGAGGAAGAAGAGCAACAGAAGGCGATGCTGGGCGCATGACATCGCCTAACGGCAGTTTCGGGTTTAAGGTTTCTAGTTTGGCGTTAACTCGAAACCCGAAACTCGAAACCGAGAAACCGTAAGATGCTTGAACCTAAGAAAGTTAAATACCGGAAGTTGCAAAAGGGCCGGCGGCGCGGCACCGCTTATCGCGGCTCGACCCTGGCTTTCGGCGATTTCGGCCTCAAGGCTTTGGACCGCGGTTGGATGAGCGCGCGCGAGATCGAGGCAGCGCGCGTCGCGCTGACCCGCTATCTCAAACGCGGCGGCAAAGTCTGGATTCGCATCTTCCCGGACAAGCCCTTGACCAAAAAACCGTTGGAAACCCGCATGGGGAAGGGCAAGGGCTCTCCGGAAATGTGGGTGGCGGTGATTCAGCCGGGCCGGATTTTGTTTGAAATGGAAGGCGTCGAAGCGCCGCTCGCGCGGGAAGCCTTTCGTCTGGCCGGGCACAAACTGTCAATCCCGACCATCATGGTGGAACGAAGAGGGTTGGTCCATGGAAGCTAAGGAGTTGCGCGATTTGAGCGCCGATGATTTGGCGCGCAAGCAAGGCGAGTTGCGCGAGCAAATCGGCCATTTGATGCTCAAGCGCGCCAGCGGCCGTTTGGAAAATCCGATGCAGTTGCGTAAAACGAAGCGGGACTTGGCCCGGGTGGAGACGGTGTTGCGAGAAAAGCAGATCCAGGGAGAGAAAGGCGCGGCATGACAAATCGCGGGCTAAGAAAAGAACGCAGCGGCATAGTCGTCAGCGACCGGATGCAAAAAACGGTGGTCGTGTCCGTCGAGCGCACCGTTATGCATCCGCGGTATATGAAGATTCGTCGTCGTCGGACCCAGGTGAAAGTCCACGATGAAAGCAATCAATGTCACGTGGGTGACCGCGTACTGATCGTTGAGTGCCGGCCGCTCAGCCGCGATAAACGCTGGCGGGTAAGCAAGGTATTGGAGCGCTCTCGGACCGCGGGAGCGCAGGCGTCGGCGGGGGCCACCGCTTGACTCCGCCGGGCAAGCTGTTTCGAAGGTGATTGGTGATTCATGATTCAGACGCGAACGGTGTTGGATGTGGCGGATAATTCGGGAGCGCGCAAAGTCCAGTGCATCAAGGTGCTGGGTGGCAGCAAGCGGAAATATGCCTCCATCGGCGATATCATCGTGGTTTCGGTGAAAGAGGCCATTCCCAACGCCAAGGTCAAGAAGGGCGACGTCATGAAAGCCGTGGTGGTCCGCACCGCGAAAGAGACCGGACGCGCCGACGGGAGCTATATCCGCTTCGATAACAATTCGGCGGTATTGATCGACAACCAGAAGGAGCCCGTGGGGACCCGTATCTTCGGCCCCGTGGCGCGCGAACTCAGGGCGAAGCGGTTCATGAAAATTATCTCCCTGGCGCCCGAGGTGCTCTAGCTGGGACGGAGGAAATGGGGCTCGTGCAAATACGCAAAAACGACAGCGTAATGGTGATCACCGGAAGGGAGCGCGGCAAGACCGGCAAGGTGCTGCGCGTGCTCAGGGAAAAAGACGCTTTGATCATTGAAAGACTCAATTTGGTCAAACGTCATAGCAAGCCGCGCGGCCCGCAACAGCCCGGCGGCATCATCGAAAAAGAGGCGTCCATCCACGCTTCGAACATCATGATCATGTGTGATAAATGCAACGCGCCGGTGCGCATCGGATACAAGCAACTCGGTGACGGCAAGAAGATCCGGATCTGCCGGCGTTGCGGCGAAGCTCTGGATTAGCGACAAGACCATGGCACGTTTAAAAAATAAATATCGGGATGAAGTTGTGCCAGCCATGATCAAGGAGTTCGGCTACACGAACACCATGCGGGTGCCGCGGTTGGCAAAAATCACGATTAACGTCGGCGTCGGCGAGGCGACGCAGAATGTCAAGGCCATCGACGCAGCGGTGGCGGAGATCACGGCCATCGCCGGCCAAAAGCCGGTGGTGACGCGGGCCAAAAAGGCCATTGCCAACTTCAAGCTGCGCGAAGGTATGCCTATCGGTTGCATGGTGACCTTGCGCCGCGAGCGCATGTATGAGTTTCTCGACCGTCTGATTCATGTCGCGCTACCTAGAGTCCGCGACTTCAAAGGGGTGTCGGAACGCTCCTTTGACGGCCGCGGCAATTATTCGCTGGGCTTGAGGGAGCAGATTATCTTTCCCGAGATTCAAGCCGATAAAGTCGAAAAATCCAGGGGCATGACAATCTCGATCAGCACCACGGCGCGGACGGACCAGGAGGGCAGAGCGCTGCTCAGACATATGGGGATGCCGTTCGCGGCTTAATAAAGGGGGAAGACAATTGGCCAAGACCTGTCTTAGAATCAAGGCGGAGCTACCGAATAAATTCAAAGTGAGGGAATATAACCGTTGTCCGCTTTGCGGCCGGGCGCGGGCTTTTTATCGGCGTTTTCGCATGTGCCGGCTTTGCTTGCGAGATCACGCGCGCAAAGGGCATGTGCCAGGCCTCATCAAGGCGAGCTGGTAAGTCGCGGAGAATATCATGGCAATGACGGATCCAATCGCGGACATGTTGACGAGAATCCGCAACGCTTCGCGGGCGCACCATCAAAAGGTCGCCGTGCCGTGGTCGCGCGTGAAAGAAAACATCGCGAAGATTTTGGTTGAAGAAGGTTATTTGAAAGATCATAAAAAAGCCAAAGCGCCCCTGGGTGGAGGCGAGGAGTTGATCATTCAGCTCAAATTCGACCGCGAAAACCGGCCGGTGATTTCCGGTTTGGTGCGGGTGAGCACCCCCGGACGCCGGGTATATGTCGGCGCCAAAGAAGTCCCGCCGATCCGCAAGGGACTTGGTGTTAACGTCCTGTCGACGCCGAAAGGCATCCTGGCGGATCGGGTAGCGCTAAAGGCGAAGGTCGGCGGCGAGTTGCTTTGTTCGGTTTGGTAGGGTCAGGAGAGGTGTAGCGTGTCGCGCATTGGAAAGCTCCCCATAACGATTCCTGCCGGCGTCAATATCGCCGTCGATTCGAATGCTGTCCGTATGGAAGGGCCGAAGGGAAAGCTCGAGTCGTCGCTTCCCGCCGGCGTCGCCGTCAAAGTTGAAGGCAACGTAGTGCGCGTGGAACGGGTTTCCGATGACCGTAAGATGCGCGCTCTGCATGGGCTCACGCGCAAGCTCATCGCCAACATGACGCAAGGGGTGAGCCAGGGATTTAACCGGGTCCTCGAAATCAACGGCGTGGGTTACCGCGCCGAAGTTAGAGGCCAAGAGATCCATATGACTTTGGGTTTTTCCCATCCCGTGGTTTTTCCCCTTCCCGCCGGCGTCGCGGCCAACGTCGAGCGGCAAGTTGTGATTACTTTGAGCGGGGCGGACCGCCAAACAGTAGGTGAGACGGCGGCTAAGATTCGCAGTTTGCGGCCCCCCGAGCCCTACAAGGGTAAAGGGATCAAGTACCGCGAGGAAGTGATACGGCGTAAGGCCGGCAAAGCAGTGGGCTCCACCGGCGCGTAGCCGCAAGAGGTTAGACGATGGCACGCGATTATAGACGAGCAGCGCGGATCGGCCGCAGGGAGCGGGTTCGCAAAATTGTCAGAGGGACCGATGCGCGGCCAAGAATCTGTGTTTTTCGCAGCAACAAACATATCTATGCTCAGGTCATCTCCGACGAGAAGGGCGCAACCTTGGTCGCCGCATCGACTCTTAGCGGCGGTGACGCTGCTGCGGCAAAAAAGCCCAAAGGCTTGGAGGCCGCCAAGCAGGTGGGTTTGGTTCTGGCGCAAAAATGCCAAGAGAAAAATATCACTCGGGTGATCTTCGACCGTAACGGGTTTCAGTTCCACGGCCAGGTAAAGGCGGTGGCCGACGGGGCACGCGCGGGCGGACTGGAATTTTAACCGCAGAGCACGAGGTAGCATTGGAACGTATCGATACCCAGGGATTAGAGCTAAAAGAGAAAGTCGTTCACATCAGCCGGGTGGCCAAGGTCGTGAAAGGTGGCCGCCGATTCAGTTTTAGCGCGCTGATAGTAGTGGGCGATAGTCATTCAGTGGTCGGTTACGGGATGGGCAAAGCCAATGAGGTGCCGGAAGCGATTCGCAAGGGTGTCGAGCAGGCGAAGAAAAACCTGATCCGGGTGCCGGTGCAGGAAGGCACTATTCCTTTCGGGGTGACGGGGCGGTTTGGCGCCGGCTACGTAATGCTCAAGCCGGCTTCCGACGGAACCGGTGTGATCGCCGGCGGCGGCGTGCGCGCCGTGGTCGAAGCGGCGGGGATTCAAAATGTTTTGACCAAGTGTCTCGGCTCTAACAATCCCCATAATATGGTCAAGGCGACCTTCGAAGCGCTACGCGATCTACGCGCGCCCCAGGAGATCGCCGAGCGCAGAGGCAAAGCACTGGCGGAGATTCGCACACCATGAAACTCTCAGAACTAACCCCAGCCCCAGGCTCGAGCAAAAAGCGCAAACGGGTCGGGCGCGGCGACGGCTCCGGCCACGGCAAGACTTCATGCCGCGGGCATAAGGGGCAGGGTGCGCGTTCCGGCGGCGGGACGCGGCCCGGCTTCGAAGGCGGCCAGATGCCTTTGCAGCGGCGCTTGCCGAAGCGGGGATTTCATAACCCTTTCAGAATTGCGATGGCCATCGTCAATCTTGATCAGTTGGAAAATTTCCCAGCGGGCAGCGAAGTGACGCCCGACGCTTTGGCGGAGCGCGGCTTGGTGCGCGGCAAAAACCGCCGCGTAAAAGTTCTCGGCGACGGTTTGCTGTCCAAAGCGTTGACCATCAAGGCGCACGGATTTTCCGCCAAAGCCAAAGAAAAAATCGAGGCCTCAGGCGGCAAGGTGGAGTTGATCGCCGTTCATGCTTAGCGGTTTTCAAAACGTTTCGCGCATTCCAGAGCTCAGGCGCCGGGTGTTGTTTACACTCGGCATGCTCGCGGTCTACCGCCTTGGCGTGCATGTGCCGACGCCGGGCATCGACCGCCAGGCAATGGCGGCCTTTTTCGAGCAGCAAAAGGATAATTTGCTCGGTTTTCTCAACCTGTTCTCGGGCGGCGCATTGGAGCAGTTTTCGGTTTTTTCGCTGGGGATCATGCCCTACATCAGTGCCTCCATCATTCTTCAGTTGCTGACCGTCGTTTTCCCCTATCTTGAACGGCTTTCCAAAGAGGGCGAAGTGGGCCGGCGCAAGATCACCCAATATACGCGCTACGGTACCATCGTGCTTTCGATCATTCAGGGCTTGATGATCAGCATCGGCCTGGAAGGCACCCGCGGTCCCGGCGGCTTCGGCCTGGTTTTGGACCCGGGTTGGCACTTCCGCATCATGACCGTGATTACGCTTACGTCAGGCACGGCTTTTATCATGTGGCTCGGCGAGCAAATCACCGAGCGCGGTATCGGCAACGGCATTTCATTGATTATTTTCGCCGGCATTGTGGCCGGGCTGCCGTCGGCGCTATCGACGACTTTTCAGTTCGTGCGCGAAGGTGAGATGGGCGCGCTGGTGGCCCTTTTGCTGCTGGTTCTTGCAGTGATTCTGGTGGGCGCGATCATTTTTGTCGAGCGCGGCCAAAGGCGCATTCCCGTGCAGTATGCCAAGCGGGTGGTAGGGCGAAAAATGTACGGTGGCATGAGTTCCCACTTGCCGCTTAAAGTGAATACAGCCAACGTCATCCCGCCGATTTTCGCATCCTCGTTGCTGATTTTTCCGGCCACTGCCGCGCAGTTCGCCAATTATCCGTTCGTGCAAACCATCGCCGGTTACCTGGCGCCGGGACAATGGCTCCACGATATAGCGTTCGCAGTATTGATCATCTTTTTCGCATTCTTTTACACCGCCATCGTTTTCAATCCAACGGATGTCGCCGAAAACATGAAAAAGGCCGGCGGTTATATACCTGGTATCCGCCCCGGCCAGAAGACCGCGGAGTATATTGAAAGAGTGCTTTCACGGATCACTCTGAGCGGCGCGGTTTACCTGGTCATCGTCTGCCTTGTGCCGACGCTGTTGATTGCCCAGTTCAACGTGCCCTTTTATCTGGGCGGCACGGCGCTGTTGATCGTGGTCGGTGTCGCCCTCGATACGGTCGCGCAGATTGAGACCCACTTAATCACCCGCAGTTATGAAGGGTTCATGAAGCGTGGACGTTTGCGCGGGAGAAGGGGATAAGGGTTGGCCGGAATTCGTGTCGTCTTGCTCGGTCCGCCGGGGGCGGGAAAAGGAACGCAGGCGAAATTGCTCCAGGAAATGTTTGACGCCTGCCAGATTTCCACGGGCGATATTCTCAGAAAAGCGGTGGCTGAGAAAACCCCATTGGGTCAGGAAGCGGCGGACTATATTAAGCGCGGCGCCTTGGTGCCCGACGCGGTGATTCTAAATTTGGTTGCCGAGCGAGTCAGGGAAAAGGATTGCGAAAAAGGCTTTTTGCTGGACGGCTTTCCCAGGACCATTGCGCAAGCTGATGGCTTGCTAAAAATGCTCAAACCGTTGGGACTTCAGTTGGATCGCGTATTGTCCGTGCAGGTGCCGACTGAGGTCATTGTCGAGCGGTTGTCGGGGCGGCGCACCTGCAAAGACTGCGGCGCGATGTATCACGTTGTTTTCGGCCCGTCCAAAAAAGCTGGTGTTTGTGACAAATGCGGCGGTAGCTTGTACCAGCGCGAGGACGATCGAGAAGAGACCATCGCGGCGCGCTTGAAGGTTTACGAAAATCAGACCGCGCCGCTGATTAAGTATTACCGGGAACAGGGCCTGTTGCGGGAAATCGATGGCGTCGGCAGCGTCGAAGAAATTCGCCGCCGGGTGATCGAGGCCCTGGGAGATCTGCTGAAGTGATCGCGCTCAAGTCGGCTCGAGAAATCGAGATTATGAAGCGCGCTAATGTCATTGTCGCGGAGGTGCTGCGGGAGTTAAAGGAAAAGGTGGCCGCCGGCGTGACCACCTTGGAGCTGGATGCCATCGCGGAGGAGTTGACCTTAAAAAAAAACGCTATACCCGCGTTCAAGGGTTATAACGTAGCGGGCCGGGTTTACCCCCGCTGTCTCTGCGCTTCGATCAACGAAGAAATCGTCCACGGCATCCCGACGAACCGGACGCTCCGCGAAGGGGACATCATCGGCTTGGACTACGGCGTGATTTACGAAGGCTTTTACGGCGATTCCGCGGTCACCGTCGGCGTCGGGCGCGTGAGCGACGAAGCACGGCGGCTGATGGAGGTAACAGAGCTCGCGCTTTACAAAGGGATCGAGCAGCTGCACGATGGGAAGCGGTTGGGCG
The DNA here is from genome assembly GCA_036398075.1 of Binatia bacterium. GTDB lineage: Bacteria > Desulfobacterota > Binatia > UBA9968 > UBA9968 > DATACQ01. Next base: position 19,220 of record DASWHT010000484.1, read on the forward strand.
ATCTTGGCCATGCCGTACAGCAGGTCGCTGAAAGCGCCGGCTACTCGGTGGTCCGGGCCTTCGTCGGCCACGGCATCGGCAGGAAATTGCACGAGGAGCCACCGGTACCCAACTATGGGGAGCCCGACCGCGGCATCCGCTTGCGCGAAGGCATGGTTCTGGCGATCGAACCCATGCTTAACGTGGGTGGCTGCGAAGTCGAGATAAAAGAAGACGGTTGGACGGCGGTGACGAGGGATGGAAGCCTGGCGGCCCACTTCGAGCACTCCGTCGCCATAACCAAGGACGGCCCGGTTATTCTGAGCCAAATATAAACGATTATGATTACGCGAATCCTCTATGCCTAAAGAAGACGCCATCGAAGTCACCGGCACCGTGCTTGAAACCCTTCCCAACGCCATGTTCCGTGTGACGTTGGACAACGGGCATAAAGTCCTCGCGCATATCTCGGGCAAGATGCGCATGCATTACATAAAGATTCTGCCGGGAGACAAGGTCAAAATCGAGCTGTCGCCCTACGATTTGGCGCGCGGCCGGATTGTCTTCCGAGAACGGTAAAGCGGGAGCCATCGTGAAGGTTAGAGCCTCGGTTAAAAAGATTTGCAGCAAGTGCAAAGTGATTCGCCGCAGGGGCGTGGTGCGGGTATTGTGCGTCAATACCAAGCATAAACAGCGGCAAGGCTAAGGGAGTAATACTATGGCACGAATCGCAGGCGTGGATTTGCCGAAGAGCAAACGAATGGAAGTCGCGCTTACCTATATCTACGGCATCGGGCGGCCGGGCTCGCGAAAGATTCTTGAGCAAGCCGGGATATCTCTGGATCTCAAGACTGACGACCTTTCCGATGACGATGTGGTCAAGATCCGCCAGATCCTCGATCAAGGTTACAAAGTCGAGGGTGATCTCAGGCGCGATATCACGGCAAATATCAAGCGCCACATCGACATGGGCTCTTACCGCGGCCTGCGCCATCGCAAAAACCTGCCGGTGCGCGGGCAGCGCACCCATACCAACGGGCGCACGCGCAAAGGGCCGCGCCGGACCGTCGCCGGCAAAAAGTCGGCGCCGTCCAAGGGCTAAGCAGGCTACACGGGTTAGCCAAAACTGGGAGAATCTCATGGCAAAAGCGGACGACGCCGCGGCAGCAAAACCGGAGAAAAAGGCCGACAGCGAGGCGGACCAAAAGGCCGCGGAACGCGCCGCGCGCAGACGGCGGGGGCGGAAAAATATCGCCGAAGGCGTGGTGCATATTCATTCGACCTTCAACAACACCATCGTGACGATCACCGACTATCAAGGCAACGTGATCTCGTGGGCCAGCGCGGGGGCGATGGGCTTCAAGGGTTCACGCAAAGGCACGCCGTTCGCGGCGCAACAGGCGGCCGACAGCGCCGCCAAGAAAGCGATGGATCACGGGCTGCGCACCGTGCAGATTTTCGTCCGCGGCCCGGGCGCGGGCCGCGAGTCGGCCCTGCGCGCGCTGCAATCCGCCGGTATCAACATCAGCTTGATCAAAGACGTAACGCCGATTCCGCACAACGGCTGCCGCCCGCCGAAGCGCCGGCGGGTTTGAAGACTCACAAGGAGGACGGATTGGCTCGATATAAAGATTCCGTGTGCCGGCTTTGTCGGCGCGAAAACTTAAAGCTTTTTCTCAAAGGAGAGCGCTGCTACACCGACAAGTGCGCCATCGAACGGCGCAACTATCCGCCGGGACAGCATGGCCAGGCGAGGAAGAAATTTTCCGAATACAGCATCCAGCTGCGCGAGAAGCAAAAGGTCAAGCGCATGTACGGCCTTTTGGAAAATCAGTTCCGCCGCACCTTCGCTGAGGCGGCCCGGACCAAGGGTATCACCGGCGAGACCCTCCTGGTGCTGTTGGAACGGCGGCTCGATAACGTCGCCTACCGCTTGGGATTTGCCGGCTCGCGGGCGGAAGCGCGCCTCTTGGTGCGCCACGGCCACGTATTGGTTAATGGGCAAAAGGTCAACATACCCTCGTACATCGTGCGCGTGGGAGACGTGGTGTCGGTGAAAGAGCGGAGCCGCCAGATTACGCGGGTTCTATCGGCCATGGAAGGGGCGCAGCGCCGCGGCGTGCCCGACTGGGCTGAACTGGACCGCGACACGTGCAGCGGGCGCATCAAGTTGCTGCCTACCCGAAGCGATATCACGATGCCCATTAACGAAAAGCTGATTGTAGAATTGTATTCGAAATAACTTTCGAGCGGCTGGAGAAACTATGTCCACAACGTATAGGCATTGGACGGAATTGATCAAACCCAAGAAGTTGGAGGTGGAAGAGTCAACGTTGACGACGACCTACGGGAGGTTTCACGCCGAGCCTTTCGAGCGCGGCTTCGGCCAAACCATCGGCAATTCGCTCAGACGCATCCTGCTATCTTCGCTCATGGGCGCGTCGATCGTCGCGGTGCGCATCAAGGGAATACTCCACGAATTCTCCACCGTCTCGGGGGTCACGGAGGATGTCGCCGATGTCATTCTCAATCTCAAGGAAGTTCGTTTTCGGATGAACGAAGGCGAGGCGCAGACCCTCAAAATTGACGCCAAAGGGCCGGGGGTGGTGCAGGCCAAGGACATCATCGCGCCGGCCGCTGTGGAGATTTTGAACCCAGGCCAGAAAATCGCGACGCTCTCCCGCGACGCCAAGCTCGAGATGGAGATGACCCTGAAGATGGGGCGCGGGTACGTGCCGGCGGAACGAAACAAGGAAGAGGGCGCGCCGGTGGACACAATTTTTATCGACGCGGTGTTCTCGCCTGTGCACAAAGTCAATTTCAACGTGACCAATGCCCGGGTCGGACAACGGACGGATTATGACCGCGTCGTCTTCGAGGTGCACACCGACGGCAGCGTCAAACCGGACGACGCCATGGCCTACGCCGCGAAGATTCTGCAAGACCAGGTGGGTATTTTCGTCAACTTCCAGGATGAGCCGCGCCCGGAGCAGCGCGATGACGGGCCGTTGATTCCGCTCAATGACCATCTGTTTCGCAGCGTCGATGAATTGGAGTTCTCCGTGCGCTCGCAAAACTGCCTGCAAAACGCCGATATCAAGTATATCGGCGAGTTGGTGCAGAAGTCTGAACAGGAAATGCTCAAGACCAAAAACTTCGGCCATAAGTCACTCAACGAAATCAAGGAAATTCTGCGCGAGATGGGGTTGGAGCTGGGCATGCGGGTCGAGCATTTCCCGACCCGCGAAGAAATAGAAGCGCGCAAGCGCGCCGCCGAAAAGGAATCGGCCTGAGCCATGCGCCATCAAAAGTCAGGACGGAAACTCAGCAGGTCGGCGAGCCACCGTTGGGCACTGATGCGCAATATGATCACGTCGCTGTTGCGCGATGAGAAGATCAAGACCACGGACGCGAAGGCCAAAGAGTTACGGCGCTGGGCGGACCGGGTGATAACTCTTGGTAAGCGGGGGAGCCTGCACGCGCGTCGCCAGGTTCTGGCGGTTGTTCAGGACAAAGCGGTGGTGCGCAAACTCTTCGACACCATCGCGCCCCGTTTCAAGGACCGCCCGGGCGGTTACACGCGCATCGTCAAGATCGGCATCCGCCGCGGTGATGCCGCGCCGGTATCCATCATTGAGCTGGTTGGCAGCGAAGCCGCTTCCGGAGGACAGAAAATCGGCAGAAGGGCGCGTCGGCGCCAAGCAGCCGCCCAACAAGCTGCGGCATAAAACCTCCGCCTTCCGGCGGGTTCAAAGTTCAAGGTTTAACGTTCAAGGAAGCGGACCGGATTTCAAGACATTCGGAACGCCGAACCTTGAACTCTCGCCTGCTGCCAGTCACGTGTTCTTTCAGAACTTCATAATTTTTAAGCGAACCTCGATCCGCGACCGGCAATTTCGCCTCTGAGGCGGTTTTCTTTAAACCGCTCATCGTGATAAGGAAGCGCAATGAAAGGGTCCCTATGGCTGTGCTTTGCCGCTCGTTGCGAGATTTTCTGAAAATCGATTTGGATAACGGCGCCGTCGACGGGCTCCCTTGGCGCGATTTCGGCAATGGGCTGTTTATGGCCCGCCTGGCGCGGGAAGGCCGGCGCGAATTGGTGCTCTACCGCATTCGCGCCGACGCGAATCCGGACGCCTTCTTGAAGCATGAACATATCGGCGGCGAGATCTATCTCGTGCTCAAAGGCCGGATCGCCGATGAGACCGGCGAATACCAGGAAGGGGATTTTGTATTATTGGATGCGAAATCGGTGCATACGCCGCGCGCCATCGGCGACACGTTGGTGTTGGTCTTGTGGCCGGAGGGCGTCCGGATCATCGATCAGAGCACACCTTAGACAAAGGCGATGTTGGGCGGTAATTTCACCCGACTGACGTTGTTCCGATCGACGCGGTTCAAAGTTCAATGTTCAAGGTTCAACGTGTAGAAACCGGAGATCCGGACTCGGGTTCGAGACCTTGAACTTTGAACCTTGAACGTTGAACCAAATCTCTAGGAGGATCACATGGCGAAGTTAGGCTTCATCGGCACCGGCGGCATGGGCAGCGGCATGGCCGCAAATCTGCTCAAGGCGGGGCATAGTCTGGTCATCAACGATTTGCGCCGCGAACAAGGCAAGACGCTCGAGGATAGGGGCGCAGTATTTAAAGAATCGCCCAAGGCGGTGGCGGAATCCTGCGACATGGTTCTCTCGATGCTGCCGTACAACGAAGCCGTGCGCGCGGTGGGGTTAGGCAATGCCGGTCTCAGCGAAGCTCGCAGCGGCGCCAAGCTGTGGGTCGATTTGAGCAGCATCGACAAGAAAACCATAGTGGATGTGAACTCGGAGCTTGCCAAACAGGGCTGGACGATTCTTGACGGTTCCGCCGGCGGAGTCGAAGAAGCCGCTGCCGCCGGCACTTTGTCACTGTGGATCTCAGGATCGAAAACGCTGTTCGACGAGCATCAGCCGGTGTTTAGAGCGATGGGCAATAAAGTTATCCACGTCGGCGAGCTTGGTAATGCCAAGCTGGTGAAAAACGCCATGGCGATGTTCGCCGCGGTGCAGCATTTGAGCCTGGCGGAAATTTGCGCTTGGCTCAAAAAAGGCGGCTTGAGCGAAGATACCTTTCGCACTATCCTCAAAAATTCGCAGCAGGATTCCGTTGCCATCGACCGCATCATGGAAATCGTCGTGAGCCGCAAATTCAAACCGCGCAAATCATGGATGCCCAAGGATGTCGGCTTCGGTCTCGACATGGCGCGCCAGATGGAAGTTCCCATGCCGTTCGTCGCGCTGGCTTATCAGTTGTTTTCCATCGCCCAGGCCACCGGCATGGACGGCTACGAAGCGACCGGCATCGCCGTTAACGTCTATGACGTGATTACCGGCGCGAAAAAGGGGTAGCGAGGAAGAATTGATTGCCCCGGAACGAATTTCCCGGTTTCTCAGTTACCTCTTGCGCCACCGGCCTAAGGAGTATCCGCTGGCCTTCGATCGCCATGGATTTGTCGCGTGGTCCGATATCGTGGATCTCGTCCAGGAGCGTTTTTATGACGCGACGGAGGAAGAGATTCGCGCCGTGGTTACCGAGTCGGAGAAAAAACGTTTCGAGCTCAGCGATGATAAAGTAAGGGCGACCTACGGCCACTCGTTCCCGGTGGATCTCGGGCTCGAGCCGGTGCAGCCGCCGGCGGAGCTTTATTACGGCACGGCGCGCGATTTGGCGCAATCGATCCTGCACAAAGGACTCAAGCCGCGGGACCGCCAATTTGTTCATCTGAGCGCATCCCTGGAGGATGCGGAAGCGGTGGGAAAGCGGCGCGACCCCGCGCCGGCCATCGTTGTCGTCGATACCCGCGCCGCGCGGGAAGCCGACGTCGCTTTCTACCGCTCAGGTCCCTTGTTTCTCGCCGAAAACGTGCCGCCGCAGTTCCTTGCATTGAAACAAACGTAGACGGATTCTACCAAACACAGCGTGGATCGATGTTTGTCGGCGAGTCGGGCTAGGACTCGGTGTTCACGATGTAGCTTACGCAGGTGATTTTAGCAGCGAAAGTAACGCGCTAAGGCTCGATAACGCCAGCCTCTGGGACAAAAACGCTGACAACACTGAGACATAGCGTGGTCCGACCCGTGGTTCAAAAGATCCCGTCATCGTTGTTAAGCGGGAAAGGCTCACGAGTTGATTTTCTTCCGTCTTGATTCTTCCGACCCGCCCCAATAGAATCTCGGATCAATGTGAGTAAGCCGGCATCCAAGTCTCCAGTGTGCATCGTGATCGCCGGTCCCAACGGTGCAGGCAAGACTACCTTTGCGCGCGAGTTCTTGCCGAAGGACGCTAGAGTGGTGCATTTCGTGAATGCTGATCTGATCGCCGGCGGGCTCTCTCCGTTGCGTCCGGAGCTAGCGGCGATTGCCGCAGGTCGCCTCGTTTTACGGGAACTGGAGCGGCTTGCCGGAGCCCGCCTCGATTTTGCTTTCGAGAGCACATTGAGCGGGCTGGCGTATCTCGGTCGGTTGCAACGTTGGAAAGAATCCGGTTACCGCATTGAAATCGTCTACCTACGGCTTCGATCACCGAGACTCGCGCTCCGCCGCATCGCCGCACGGGTCAAGCAGGGCGGCCATTCTGTTCCGCGTTCAGACGTGCTTCGCCGATTCACGCGAAGCTGGACTAATTTCGCAGGACACTACCGGCCTTTAGCCGACGCGTGGAGCGTGTATGATAGCTCTGGTACTGCACCGAAATTATTGGAAAGATCCCCATGAAACGGCCCTCTCGACCTAGAACTAGCAAGGAATTCTCGGATGCGGTCGGCCGAGCCCTGCGCCGAGCCGCTAAAGTCGCCCGCAAAACCGCCCGGATGCACGGCACGCCCATTTACGTCTGGAAAAACGGCAAAGTCGTTGCCGAAAAGCCGTGAGGGTGTCGCTAGTCTCGCTCATTTTGACGTTTTGAGAATTCCAAAGAAGGTGCTCGTGATTCGTGCTCGTGTCCGTGTTAAAAGATACGGGCAATGAACAGCGTAGAGGATCTAGACGTTTTCAAGCTGGCGCACCAATTGACCATCAAAATCTACGCGGTGACCAAGACATTCCCAAAAGAGGAAACGTACAGCTTGGTCGATCAGATGCGGCGGGCGGCACTTCAAAGGATAAGGGCTGAAGGATAAAGGATAAAATCCGACGGCGTTGACTAAGAGCGATCTCAAGATCAGGACGAAAGATTACGCGCTTTCGGTGATCCGGCTCTTTGCCGCCTTACCCAAACGAACGGAAACTCAAATACTAGGGCGTCAGTTGCTGCGATCCGGCACCTCAGTCGGCGCGCGTTTTTACATTTTGAGAATTCTCGAAGCGTGGAAGTCCCTCAAGTATTGAAGTCGTCTTTAACGTTTTGAACGGAGCCCTGTGGAATATGGCCCGCGATTCCACGGGGCGGTTGAACGATTTGAACGTTTTGAACGAGCTTTAGGTTTCGGATGAGCGCAGCGGTTGAACTACTGGAACGGGCTTCAGCACTGACAGATGACAGCTATGACCATCGAGCCCCGCGATCCGAATCGCTAGAAAATTAAGCTTGATCTGTGTACGTGAAATTCTATAAAAAAACGATCACTGCGGATGCGATTTAACGAACTGGTGAGACTTTTGGAGCAGAACGGATTCAGAGTCATCAAGGAGAAGGGTTCGATCCGTTACTATGGGAAGCCTGGTGTGGACAGACTCATTCGAGTTGACTATCATGGAGCCAAAGAGATACCCACGGGGACCTGCAACGCTATTCTCAAGGCGGCCGGTTTGAAGGGAAAGTAAGGAGAGATATCGTGATTGATCTCAAATACTCTCTGGTCATCGAAGCGACGGATGATCCAACCTTTTTTGGGTTTTACTCCCCCGACCTCGAAGGCTTCACCGGAATCGGCCATTCCATTGAAGACTGCCTTTATCAAGCAAGGTGGGGAATGGAGGAACACCTGGAACTGCTCAAGGCGCAATCGCTGCCAATTCCCAAGGAAAATCCCGATCCCAAAATCGTGATACAAAACCAAGAGCCACTAGCCCAGGCCAGTTAGAACATTGTCTACGGGCTGACAGTTCTCATTTTGACATTTTGAGAATTGTCAAAACGTGCAATTCCCCCTCCGAGTCTGTCCTTGAACCCTTGAACATTGAACTTTTGAACCGCCGCAGGCATTGAACGGAGCCCTGTGGAATATGGCCCGCGATTCCACGGGGCGGTTGAACGGCTTGAACTACTGGACGGGACAGTGGCCGTGGTGAGCGTGTTCGTGATACGTGTTCGTCCTCGGAGGGAAACTATATGAACAGCGTGGAAGATCTCGATGTGTTCAAACTGGCTCATGAATTGGCGCTCAAGACATATTCGGCTACCAAAGGGTTTCCGAAAGAAGAATTATTCAGCCTGGGAGATCAAACGCGGCGGGCGGCCGGTTCTGTGGGAATGAATCTGATGGAAGGAGCTATGAGGCTTGGCAGCAAGGAGTATCGCCAATTCGTCGGTATTGCCCGTGGCTCGGCAGGCGAGGTTTGCTACCAATTGCTCCTCGCGCGCGACTTGAAATATATTTCGACCGAGACCTACCAAGAACTTAGGACCGGTTATGACCGTGTGATTCAAATGCTCTCCCGGCTTTCCCAATCTTTGGCCGGGGAATCACGTCCACGACTGTGATCACGGTAGTTCTTTTCACGACCCACGACCACGTCTTTGCCGCGTTTGTTGTCAGGAGGCATGCTCTTGTTTTAATCGGTCGGCTCTCCTCCGCCGTCGGGTTTGCCTTTCGGCTGCCAACTCGCGTAAACTCCGCCGGCATATGACGAAGAAATCCGAAGTCCTCTCTCCATCAATTGCAAAATTGATCTTATCGGTTCGAGGACACAGAGTGATGCTGGATGCCGATCTAGCGCAACTTTATGGCGTCGCAACTGCCAATCTGAATAAAGCAGTTAAACGCAACATCGATCGCTTTCCCGCAGATTTTGTTTTCCGGTTGACCGTGGAGGAGGCCAGTGCTTTGAGATTCCAAAGTGGAATATCAAAAGTGGCCGGGAGAGGAGGACGTCGATATCTACCGTTTGTTTTTACAGAGCAGGGCGTCGCGATGCTGTCCAGTGTTCTTAGAAGCAGGCGCGCGGTTGAGGTCAACATTGAAATTATGAGGGCGTTCGTCCAGTTGAGGCGGTTTATGTCTGCCCATAGAGAGATGGCACAAAAACTGGCCCAGTTAGAACGTAAAATTGGTGCCCACGACGAGCAAATCCAGGCCATCTTCAACGCTATTCGCCAGCTTATGGCGCCACCGGAGGCGAAGAAACGGAAACTCGGATTTCTGGTAGAAGAAAAAGCCGCCGCCTACGGACGAAAGTAAAACGCTTCATTTCGACGTTTTGAGAATTGTCAAAACGTGCAGGTTACCCTCCGAGTCTGTCCTTGAACATTGAACTTTTGAACCGCCGAAGGCATTGAACGAAGCCCTGTGGAATATGGCCCGCGATTCCACGGGGCGGTTGAACGGCTGGAACGATTGGAACCCCTGGAACGTTTGGAACCGGCTTGGTTTTTAACGGCTTAAACGAAGCCCTGTGGAATATGGCCCGCGATTCCACGGGGCGGTT